>SXMI01000303.1 GCA_005777415.1 Actinomycetota bacterium
CGAGGGCCGGTTGGTGCTCGCCGATGCGCTCGTGCTGGCCTCGGAGGAGTCGCCGGCGGCGATCGTCGACCTGGCCACCCTGACCGGCGCCTGCCTGGTTGCGCTCGGCGAACGGATCGCCGGCCTGATGGCGAACGACGACGCGTTCCGTGACCGGGTGTTGGCGGCCGCTGCCCGCGCCGGTGAGCGGGTGTGGCCGCTACCCCTGCCGGCCGACTACCGGCCCCGGCTGGACTCGCGGATCGCCGACATCGCCAACATCGGTGGCGGTCGGTACGGCGGGACGCTGACCGCCGGGCTGTTCCTGAAGGAGTTCGTCGGCGAGGGGATCCCGTGGGCGCACCTCGACATCGCCGGGCCGGCCCACCTCGACGAACCCGACGGCGAGCAGGGGCCGGGCGGGACCGGTTTCGGCGTGCGCACCCTGGTGTCGCTGGTGACCGGGTGGGGCGACGACCCGACCGCCGATCAGGACGACGACGCCCCGGCGTGAGCGGCGTGCTCGGCGAGCCAGGCGGCGTGGGCGCGCTGCAGCGGCTCGGGCAGACGCTGCACGTGGCGACGGGGCAGGGTCGGGACGGAGGTCCGAACGGCCAGGTCGCCATCGGGCAGCTCCCGGGCCAGGCCGAACGCCCGGGCCCGGTCGATGGTGCGGACCATCGGCGAGTTCCGACCCGTGCCCGTCCCGAGTCCCAGCGCCCGGGCGGTGTCGACCAGGCCGACCCGGAAGCCGGACGGATGGACCTCGAGGCCGCGGGCGAACCGCCGCAGGAGCAGGATCGTCGACGGTCCGACGACCCCCAACCAGAAGCGCTCGACGTAGTCGCCCCGGGGGTCGTGGCCACGGTCGGCGAGCGTCGGGTCCCACCAGGCTCGGATCGTGAGGGTCGGTGCGGTCCGCTCCGTCGGGGCGGGTCCGGTGGTCCGATGATCGTCGGTGAGGATGGCGTCGGGCACGGTCGTGTCTCCTCCTGCGTGGGTGGCGTGGGTGGGCTGGGGTCGTCCCGGGTGTGCGGTCGTCCCGGTGGCGGGACGGTACGGCGCCCGGGTCGCGTCGTCAGCGGGGACCGGGACCCGCGCGCGGGGGTCCGGCCGTGACCGACGGAGGGTTCGACGCCGCGCAGGAGCTGGTGACGGCGGCCCGGCGCATCGTCGTGCTGACCGGGGCCGGGATCTCGACCGACTCGGGGATCCCCGACTTCCGCGGCCCCGACGGGGTCTGGACGAGGGACCCCGAGGCCGAGAAGTACTCGACGATCGGGTACTACCTGGCCGACCCGACGGTGCGTGAGCGGGCCTGGCGGCTCCGGATGGACGCCCCGGTGTGGCGGGCCGAGCCGAACCCCGGCCACCTGGCACTCGTCGACCTGGAGCGCAGCGGCCGGCTCGACCTGCTCGTCACGCAGAACATCGACGGCCTCCACCAGGCGGCCGGTTCGGACCCGTCGTCGGTGGTGGAGATGCACGGCAGCATGCGCACCGCCCGTTGCGTCGCCTGCGGGTGGTCGGCGCCGATCGGCGAGCTCTTCGACCGCGTCCGGTCCGGCGAGCCGGACCCGGCGTGTCCGGAGTGCGGCGGGATCGTGAAGTCCGACGTGGTGTTCTTCGGTGAGCAGCTGCGCCCGGAACGGGTGGAGCGGGCCTTCGAGGCCGTGGCGCGCTGCGACTTGCTGCTGGCCGTCGGCACGACGCTCGCGGTGACGCCGGTCGCCCACCTGGCGCCGGCGGCCGTGGAGGCGGGTGCGGCGCTCGTGATCGTGAACGGCTCGCCGACCGAGTACGACTGGCTGGCCGACGCGACCGTGCAGGGGTCGATCAGCGAGTTGCTGCCGGGGTTGGTCGGGGTCTGAGTCCGACGATCAGCTCGATCACCCGGGAACGATCACCCGGGAACGATCACGCGGGGAACCCCGCCTCCAGCGTGCGTTGGCCCGGGGGCGGTGTCCAGAGGATGGCGGTGACGCCGTCCCGGTCGACGAGGACCTCCGACTCACCGGTCGTGAGCAACTCCTGCACGACGGCGTCCTGTTCGGCCGGACTGAGGAGCTGGAGCGCGTTGATCCGGTCGATCACCACGGCGACCTGTTCCTCCTCGATGGGGATCTCCCGCACACCGCCGAGCTGGCCCCGGGCCAGGACGAACACCCACTCGTGCTCGGCGAAGCGTCCGATGGTCGGCACGGAAGCGATCACCTGCGCCCCATCGGGGATTCCCTCGAGTGCGGTCTGCAGCGCGTCGGTCTGCTCGGGGGTGACGAGGCCAGCGACGCCGTTGCGCGTGAACGTCGACGGGACGAGGCGCCATGCGTTGCCGATGCCCAGGACCACGGCCACGACGAGCGTGCCGGCGGCCAGGACCCGGAGGGTCTGCGATCGCCGGGTCGCCAGCCAGGTCGCAAGCCACGCCGTGCCGAACGCGATGAACGGCGTCACCACGAAGTTCTGGAAGGGGTGGTGGATGAAGATCGGACTGGCCTGCAGCGCCGCGATGAGCAGCGCGACCACGGGGACGCCGAGACCCCAGGGTGAGAACAACCCGAACCCGCCGCCGGCGGCGAGGTACTCGAGGATCGGTACGTGTCGCTCGCCCACCGTCGAGATCGGCGTCGCCGGATCCGACACCACCCCCAGTGCGAGCTGGAGCATCCCGGGTGCGCCGTCATCGAGTCGCGGGACGTCCGCCAGGTACGCGTAGCCGAGGTCGACGTGCGACGCGTTGTTGTGCCCGGTGGCGGCGATGAACATCACCCAACCGAGCCCGACGGCCATGAGGGCCAGCCCCCACCGGCGGGTCGCCCGCGACGACAGCACCGCCGAGGCCCCGACGCCGAAGATGAAGACACCGGCGACGTCGCCGCACAACAGGCACAGCACGACCCAGATCCACATCCGACGGGTCCGCCCGGCGGTGAGGTCGCGGGCGGCGAGCACGGCGAAGCAGGTCGCCAGCGCCCAGAAGTGGAAGTCCTGGGCCGCGGTCGCGTAGGCGATCGGATTGATCGCCATCAGGACCAGCACCACGATCGGAATGGCCCGTCGCCACCAGGTGGTGAGGTCGCTCCTCCGGACGTGGTCCGCGGACCAGGCCGTCGTGGTGTAGCCGACCATGGCGAGTGCGGCCGCCTGGATGACGAGCAGCACGAAGCCGGTCCCGAAGATCGGGTAGAGGAGCGCGATCGGCCACATGATCAGCTCGAAGTGGCTGCTCAGGTAGGCGGTGTCGCTGAGCGTCGACTCGGGCAGCAGGTTGCCGGAGCCGATCTGGCTCAGCGCCTGGGCGAAGATCCCGTAGTCGATGCTGATCGTGAAGGTCCGGTACACCGTCCAGGAGACGACGAGCAACACCACGAACTGCGCGGCGAACACGGCCATCGCCACCCGGTCGATCCCGATGAGGGCGGGGTCCTCGGGATCTCGCCGCCGCTGCCGGCGGACCACTCGGGGAACGTCCGGGTCCGGCTCCGGCACCAGAGTGCGCCCGCGTGCCGAGTTGGTGGCCGGGGCCTGCAGGGTGGCCGTGCTGCGCCGACGAGCGGATTCCTCCACGCCGGGATTCTCGCACGGTCCGACCGCACGACCGGGCACATGGCGGGAATGTTGACCACTTTGGTAGGGTTTCATTCGGTGAGATCAACGAGCGATCAGTCGCCCCGCTACCGCTGATCGTCGAGCCCACGACCGGAGACGAGCATGCCCACCTTCCGAGACCTCCTCAGCGCCGCCAAGTCCGAGATCACCGAGGTCGACACCGCCACCGCTGAGCAACTCCTGAGTGACGGGGCGGTCCTGCTCGACGTCCGCGAGGCGGACGAGTTCGAGCAGGGCGCTGTGCCGGGCTCGCTGTTCCTGCCCCGTGGTCACCTCGAGGCCCAGGTCGAGAGCCGACTCACGGACAAGACCGCCGCGGTGGTGGTCATGTGCGCCGGTGGCGTCCGCTCGGCGTTCGCGGCCCGGACGCTCCAGGAACTCGGCTACACCGACGTCGTGTCCATGGCCGGCGGGTTCAACCGCTGGAAGGACGAGGGGCGCGACTGGCGTGTGCCCGAGACGCTGAGTGCCGAGCAGCGCAACCGCTACCAGCGGCACCTGCTGCTCCCCGAGGTCGGCGAGGAGGGCCAGCAGCGCCTGCTCGACGCCAAGGTGCTCCTGCTCGGCGCCGGGGGCCTTGGTTCACCCGCGGCGCTCTACCTGGCCGCAGCCGGCGTGGGCACGATCGGCATCGTGGACATGGACGTCGTCGACGACTCCAACCTGCAGCGCCAGATCCTCCACAACGTGGACCGCGTCGGTGACCGCAAGGTCGACTCGGCCAAGAAGACGCTCACGGCGCTGAACCCCGACGTGAACGTGATCACCTACGACGTCCGGCTCGACGCCTCCAACATGGAGGAGGTGATCAGCGGCTTCGACCTGGTCGTGGACGGCGCCGACAACTTCCCGGTCCGCTACATGCTCAACGACGCGTCGGTGAAGCTGGGCATCCCGGTGGTGCACGGCTCGATCTTCCGCTTCGAGGGGCACGTCACCGTGTTCGACCCGAAGCGGGGCCCGACCTACCGGGACATGCTGCCCGAGCCGCCGCCGGCCGAGCTCGCACCGAGCTGCGCCGAGGCGGGCGTGCTGGGTGTGCTCCCGGGCATCGTCGGCTCGATCCAGGCGCTCGAGGCGATCAAGTTGATCCTCGACCTGGGCGACCCGCTGATCGGGCGGTACCTCACCTTCGATGCGCTCGAGATGGGCTTCCGGGAGTACCGGATCCGACGTGATCCGTCCAACCCCGTCACCTGGGAGAACCGGGAGCTGATCCAGGTCGTCGAGCTCGACGGTCACTGCTCGCCGGCGCCGCTCCAGGCCCCGGTGGGCTGACGGCGCAGGTCGCCGATCTCGCGGCGCAGCAACCAGGCGACCACCAGCAACGTCGCGGCGGCCGAGGCCACCATCGCCCCCTCGACCCGGGGGAGCAGCTCGGCACCCGCGTTCGCCAGCGCAACCACGAACACCACCAGTCCGGCGGCCCAGGGCCACCACGACTGGTGCTGACGGCGCAGCGCGATCTGGGCCTGGTTGAAGGTCAGCGTGGCCGTCATCAGCATGCTGGCGAGCGTGAGCATCCCCATGTCCCAGCCGTCGATCCGGTCGAACTCGTCACCGAAGAGCACGCGCACGACCAGCGACCCGGCCACGATCGACCCGGCCACGGCCACGGCGGTCGCACCGGCGATCACCAGGCCGAGCACGCGGACGTCGCGGGTGAATCCGACGGCGTCGCCCTCGGCGGCGCGAGCCGAGAGCCGCGGGAGCACGACGGCCTGCACTGCCTGGAAGAGGAACAGGGGGATCCGGGCGATGACCAGTGCCGAGAGGAACACCCCGGCGGCCGCCTCCTCGGCCGGTCCGCTCAGCACCTCGACGGCGATCGTGCTCAGGTTCATCAGCGTGAGGCTGGTCAGGGAGGTGAGGAGCAGGAACCCGAGCGATGTCAGCAGCGGTCGCCAGTCGGGCGGGTCGCCGCCCGCCCGGACCGCCAGCGGTCGCGCCGCCACGAGCGCTACGGCGCAGCCCACCCAGCCGCTCAACGCCATGACCCAGGCGTAGGGGAGTGGGTCGTCCACCCCGGCGGCGGCGAGCATCAGCACGGGCACGGCCTTGGCGATGGCGTCCGCGATGAACAGCACGCCGTAGGACCGGTAGTCGCCCGTGCCCGCCAGCACGCCGCGGACCGCGAACATCAGGGCGAGCCCGGCCACGCCCACGAGCAGCACGACCGCGAACGCGGCCCGGTTGCGGAACAGGGACGAACCGATCCACCCGGAGCCGGCGAGGATGATCACTCCCACCACGCCGACCGCCGCGGCCGCCACCGCCGCGATGCGGCGGAGCGCCGCGCCACTGCCGACGCCGGCCGCGATCGCCCGGGCGAGCTCCTGGTCGACGGGAATGAACAGTCCGTTGCCGATCAGGAACATGACGGCCCAGAGCACCGACACGACGGCGAACTGGTCCGGGCCGAGAGCCCGACCGCTGGCGCTCAGGTAGATGTACGACCCGATGCCGTCGGCGATCAGGCCGAGGACGAGGACGCCGCGACCGCCGGCGCCGAGCGAGCCGAGCCGACGCAGGCCCGGACGGTCTGCTCGCAGGGAGGCGGACACCACGGCGTCGATCCTACGGTCGGCCCGATCCGCTCCGGCCGATCCTGCGTCACCGGGCCGTGCGACCCGGCGCGTAGCCTCGCGGCGTGTCCGATCCGATCGTCGTCATCGTCGACGTCACCGACACGATGTCCTCGCCGTGGTCCGCCGGGATCCAGCGGGTCGTGCGGGGCGTCACCGCGGCACTCGCAGCCCGATCCGACGTGGAGCTGGTGCCGGTCGTTCGGGTCGAGGGGTCGCAACGGGTCCGGACGCTCGTCGGCGACGAGCCGGCCCGGTTGGCGCACCCTCCCGCCGGCGAACCGGCTGCGATGCCCACGGTGGCGCCGCGCCCCTGGCTCGAGGCGCTCGACCGGTCGGTACCGGCCGGAGCGATGCGGGCCGCACGCGCCGTGGTCCGACCGCTCCGAGCCCTGCAGTACCGGGCGCGCGACGAGCGTCGCCGGCTGAGCGCCGAGCGCCGCCACCACGAGGTGATCCTGGGCCGGGTCGCGCCGGGCACCGTCGTGCTCGAGCTCGATGCCGTGTGGAACCAGGTCGGTGTGGACCGGCGGCGCTGGTACCGGGACCTGCAGCGGCAGGGGGCCAGGATCGTGCCGTTCGTGCACGACCTGCTCCCGATCGAGCACCCGGACTGGTTCGTGCCGTCGCTCGTGGCCGTGTTCACCGACACCCTGGACACCCAGCTCGCGGCCGCCGACCTGGTGGTCACGAACTCGTCGGCGACCGCCGACTCGGTCCGCCGGTTGGCCGCGTCGCTCGACCGCTCCGAGGTGCCCGTGGTGCCGGTCGTGCTGGGCGCCGACCGTGCTGACCGGGCCGATGCGAGTCGGGTGCCGGGTCCCGCCGACACTGCCGAGGTGGCCCGCGTCGTCCTGGTGGTGGGCACGATCGAACCGAGGAAGAACCACCGGACGCTGCTGCAGGCCTGGGACCGACTCCGGGCCGACGGCACCGCCACCGATGCCGAGCTGGTCGTGGTGGGTCGGCCCGGCTGGCGTGCCGACGACGTCGTGGAGCAGCTCGAGGCCGGGGCCGACCACGGGATCCGGTGGTTGTCCGGCGCCGACGACGAGGAACTGGTCCGCTGCTACCAGCAGGCCGATCTGGTGGTGGTCCCGTCCCTGACCGAGGGCTACGGGCTCCCCGTCGTCGAGGCGCTCCGGGCCGGCGTCCCGGTGGTCAGCTCGAGCGGCGGCGCCCTGGCGGCGCTCGGGGAACGGGCTCCCGTGGCGGTGGAGCTCGTCGAGCCCACCGACGTGGACGGCTGGGTCGATGCGATCCGCCGCCACCTGGTCGACCCGGCGCACCGCGTGCGGGCGCTGGCGGCGGTGGCGGATGCCGATGTGCCGACCTGGAGCGACACCGCCGAGGAGCTGGTCGCCGCCCTCCGTGCCTCGACTGCGATCCGTGGGGAAATCCCCACGGGGGGTGCGAATCAGGAGTCGTCGTCCTAGACTCCCCTCGTGGCCTCCCCCAGCCCCACCCCCCGCCACGCGTCCGTTCACCTGCGCCACCGTGCGTTCCGGGCGCTCATCGTGGCCTGTGGTGCCGGTCTGCTCCTGGCGGCCCTCCCGCTTCCCGGCCTGTCCTTCGGGCTCCGGTCCGCGGCGGCGATCGAGGACGTCCCGGAGCTCGCACCCACGCCGGTGGGCACGTTGGCCGAGATCCGCTCCGAGACCGGGGTCGATCCCGGGACGAGCCGGCTGAACGCCACCGACGTCGACGTCGCCGACTTCACCACCATCGGGTTCCGGTTCGACCGGGCGCCGTCGGGCCCCGTCTACGTCCGGGTCCGGGGTGCCTCGGGGGCGTTCGGTGACTGGGAGGAGCTCCCGGTCAGCGACGAGGGCCCGGACGTCGGGTCCGCCGAGGCGGCCGGCGCCTCGATCACCACGGACCCGCTGTTCGTCGGTTCCGCCTCTGGCTACGAGGTCAGCCTGCCCGCCGCCGGCGGCGACGCCGAGGTTGTCACCGTCCACGACCGTCGGGAACGGGTGGCGGTCGAGGCCACACCGTTCGCCGACGCCGCTGCCCCGTTCGAGATCAAGTCCCGCTCCTCCTGGGGCGCCCGACCGGTGACCGGGTTGAACTCCGTCACGAAGCTGAAGCTGGGTGTCATCCACCACACGGCGGGGACGAACAACTACACGGCCGCCCAGGTGCCCGGGATCCTCCGGGGGATCCAGGCCTTCCACATGGACTCCCGGGGTTGGTCGGACGCCGGGTACAACTTCGCCGTCGACAAGTTCGGCACGATCTGGGAGATGCGGGCCGACAGCATCGCCAAGAACACGGTCGGCGCTCATGCGATCGGCTTCAACACCGGATCGGTGGGCGTCGCGGTCCTGGGCGACTACATCGCCAACCAGGCGCCCTCCGTGGCGGTCGAGGGTGCCGCCAAGCTCCTCGGCTGGAAGCTGGCCCTGAGCGGCGTGAACCCGCAGGGCACGGCGTCGGTCACCGCCGGGTCGGGATCGAACCTGTTCGCCCAGGGGACCGTCGCCAACCTGCCGGCGATCGTCGGGCACCAGCAGACCTCGTCGACGTCCTGCCCCGGCCGGATCATGGAGCAGCTGGCGGTCGTCCGCCAGCGGGCTGCGTTCTGGGCCAACCAGTCGGTCGGTGGCGCCGTGCCCGAGGGGGCGATCGACTCGGCCGTGCTCGACGGCAAGGAGATCGTGGTCTCCGGTTGGACCAAGGACGCCGACTCGCCGGAGCCGATCGATGTCTTCGTCGCCACCTCCAGTGTCTGGAAGCGCGTCCGGGCCGATCGACCGGGGAACCGCTTCGAGGTCAGGGTGCCGGCGAAGCCGGGCCCGAACGAGGTCTGCGCCGCCGGTCTGAACGTCTTCGCCGGTCGGGACACCGTCCTCGGCTGTCGCACCGTCGTCAAGTGACCGGGGGCCTCCGGAGCTGAGCTCGTCGGCACGGGGCCGTGCCCCGCCCAGCCGGTAGGCTCCGGCCCCGTGAAGGGCCTGATCCTCGCCGGGGGCTCCGGTACCCGCCTCCGGCCGATCACCCACACCAGCGCCAAGCAGTTGGTGCCGGTGGCGAACGTGCCCATTCTCTTCTACGGGATCCGACACCTGGTGGCCGCCGGGATCACCGAGATCGGCATCATCAGCGGCGAGACCGGTCCCGAGATCGTGGAAGCGGTCGGCGACGGTTCGCAGTTCGGGGCGGCCGTGACCTACGTGGTCCAGGAGCAGCCGCGGGGGCTGGCCGACTGCGTGCTGGTCGCCCGTGACTTCCTCGGTGACGACCCGTTCGTCGTCTACCTGGGCGACAACATGCTCCAGCACGGGGTCGCCGAGTTCGTGGAGCGCTTCGAGCGGACGGTGAGCGAGGGGACGCAGCCGCCGCTCGACGGCGCCGTCGACGCGCCGACGGCGCAGCTGCTCCTGAGCCCCGTGCCCGACCCGCAGCGCTTCGGCGTGGCGACGCTCGATGCCGTCGGCCGGGTGGTTCGACTCGTCGAGAAGCCGGTCGATCCCCCCTCCGACCTGGCCCTGGTCGGCGTCTACCTCTTCACCCCGGCCGTCCACGAGGCGGTGCGCTCCATCGTTCCGTCGGCCCGTGGCGAGCTCGAGATCACCGACGCGATCCAGTGGATGATCGACCGGGGCGACCGGGTCGACGCCGAGCTCCTCGAGGGGTGGTGGATCGACACCGGGAAGAAGGACCCGCTGCTCGAGGCGAACCGGCTGGTGCTCGAGACGCTCGAGCCCCGGGTCGACGGGTCGGTGGACGAGGCCTCGCGACTCGAGGGGCGTGTGGTCGTCGAGGCGGGCGCGACCGTCGTCGACTCTCATCTCCGCGGGCCCGTCGTGATCGGCCCCGGGGCCGAGGTGCGCAGCAGCTTCATCGGGCCGTCCACGGCGGTCGGAGCGGGGTGCCGGATCATCCGGACCGAGCTGGAGCACTCGGTGGTCCTCGAGGGGGCCAGCGTCGAGGGGGTGTCCCGACTCTGCGACTCGCTCGTCGGTCGGGACGCCGTCGTCCGGCGGTCCGAGGCCCGGCCGCTGGCGACGCGGTTGCTCGTCGGCGACGACAGCGTGGTGGAGCTCGCGTGAGCCGGGACGGGACTGAGGTGAGCAACGGCGAGGTGCTCCGCAGCGACGACCTGGCGGTCGTCCGCGCCACGGCGATCGACGGGGTGCTCGTGGTGGAGCCGCGGGTCTTCAGCGACGACCGCGGCTGCTTCGTCGAGACGTTCCGCCGGGAGTGGGTACCCGCCGGCCGCGAGATGCTCCAGTCCAACCGTGCGGACCGGATCGCCGGGTCGCTCGTTGGGTTCCACTACCACCTCCACCAGGCCGACTACTGGTACGTGCCGTCGGGTCTGGCCCGCGTCGTCCTGCACGACCTCCGCACCGACGGACCGACCGACGGCGTCACGATCGCCCTCGATCTGGGGTCGGCGCCCGGGGGGGAACCCGACCACCGCGGCGTGTACATCCCGCCCGGGGTGGCGCACGGATTCGCGGCGTTGAGCGACGTGACCATCACGTACCTCGTCGACGGCTACTACAACCCGGCCGACGAGCTCGGCGTGGCCTGGGACGATCCCGAGATCGGCGCGGACTGGGGGGTGTCCGCCCCGGTGCTGTCCGAGCGGGACCGGTCGAACCCGCGCCGCTCGGACCTCCCGTCCGACCGTCGGCCCCACGCCCGGCTCCGGAGCGGCAGCTGATGCACGTCCTCGTCACCGGGGGAGCTGGGTTCATCGGGTCGACGCTCGTCGCCCAGTTCCTCGCCAGCGGCGACCACCGGGTGACCGTGCTCGACGCGCTCACCTATGCCGGCGTCCGATCGAACCTGGCGCGCTTCGACGACCATCCGGGGTTCCGGTTCGTCCACGGTGACGTCTGTGACCGCGAGGCGGTGGCCGACGCGCTCGACGGCTGCGACGCGGTCGCCCACCTGGCTGCGGAGAGCCACGTCGATCGGTCGCTGCTGGGCCCCGACGTGTTCGTCCGCACCAACTGCCTGGGCACGAACGTCGTCTGCGACCTGGCGGCCCGCGCCGGGGTCGAGCGCTTCCTGCACGTGTCGACCGACGAGGTCTACGGGTCGATCGAGGTCGGGTCGTTCTCCGAGTCCGACATGCTCCGGCCCCGTTCGCCCTACGCCGCCGCCAAGGCCGGATCGGACCAGATCGCGCTGGCCCACTTCGAGACCCACGACCTGCCGGTGGTCGTCACCCGCTCGTCGAACCAGTACGGGCCCCGACAGTTCCCCGAGAAGCTCATCCCCCTGTTCACGACCAACCTCCTGCTCGGCGAGCGGGTCCCGCTCTACGGGGACGGGCTCAACGTGCGCGACTGGATGTACGTGGCCGACAACTGCGAGGCGCTGCGGCTGGTGCTCGAATCGGGGGAGCCCGGGTCGATCTACAACGTCGCGGCCGACAACGAGATGACCAACCTCCAGGTCACCGATGCGCTGCTCGACCTGCTCGGTGCCGACCCCGGCGTCGTGGACCGGGTCGAGGACCGGCTCGGCCACGACCGGCGCTACTCGGTGACCACCGAGCGGATCCGGGAGCTCGGGTGGCGGCCGGCCCACCGGTTCGAGGACGCGCTGGGCGAGACCGTCGAGTTCTACCGGTCGCACCGCGACTGGTGGGAGCCACTCCGGGAGCGGGTCCGCAACCGGTGAGGTTGCTCGTCACCGGCTCCGCCGGACAGCTCGGCAGCCACCTGGTCGAGGAGGCCGACCGCGCCGGGCACGCCGTGGTCGGGGTCGACCTGCAGCAGGGGGCGGACACCACCGTCCTCGACCTGTCCGACGCCGAGGCGGTCCGATCACTGCTGCTGGCCGAGCGGCCGGACGCGGTCGTCCACGCCGCAGCGTGGACCGCCGTCGATGACTGCGAGCTCGATCCCGACCGGGCGCGACGGGCGAACGTCGACGCCACGGCGGTCGTGGTCGAGGCCGCGGCGCTCGTCGACGCCCACGTCGTCGGGGTCTCGACCGACTACGTCTTCGACGGGACCAAGGACGGCCCCTACGGCGAGGACGACCCGCCCTCGCCGCGGTCCGTCTACGGCACGACGAAGCTCGCGGCCGAGCGGATCGTGCTCGGTGGCGGGGGGACCGTCGCCCGGACCAGCTGGCTCTGCAGCGCCCGCGGTCGCAACGTGGTCCGGACCGTCCTGGGGGCGCTCGACGCCGGGGCGCCGTTGCGGTTCGTCGACGACCAGCGGGGCCAGCCCACCTTCGCCGGCGACCTGGCCGGCATGCTCCTGCTGCTCGCCCGCGATCGTCCGGGCGGGGTGTTCCACACCACGAACGCCGGGCCGGTCACCTGGTACGGGTTCGTGCAGGAGATCCTGCGGGCCGACGGTCGGGACCCCGGACTGGTGGTGCCGATCCGGACCGCCGACCTGGACCCGCCCCGGCCGGCACCCCGTCCGGCCAACTCGGTCCTGTCCGACCGGGTCTGGCGCCGAGCGGGGTACCCGCCGGCGCGTGACTTCCGGGAGCCGCTCGCCGAGGTGGTCGCCGTCCTGCGGCACCGGTAGCGTGCCGTGCCGTGCAGGATGACGGGTCAGCGAGCGACGGGTCGCCCGACGAGGCCGGGACCGCAGCGGCCCGGGCCGACGACGAGCAGTTCGTCCGCGACTGCTACCGGGTGATCCTCCAGCGGGAGGTCGACCCGGGTGGTCTGGCCCACTGGGTCGAGTTCCTGGCGCAGGGCAACTGGCGCAAGCGGGTCGTGCAGGCGCTCGTCGCTGGCGAGGAGTTCGCCACGCTCGGGTCCGAGACGCTGCGGGTGCGGCTCCACCGGTCGCGCTGCGACTGGATCAGTTCGCTCCCCGATGCGGCCACCGTGCTCGACATCGGGGGGAGCAGCCCGACACACCCCGAGGGCGCCATGTTCCAGATGGGTTGGGAGCGTGCCCCCGGGCTCATGACGATCGTCGACCGCCCGCCCGACGACCAGTACCACGGCCGCCCCCGATACTCCCAGGACGCCCCCTTCCGCACCGAGTGGGGGGGCGAGGTCCGCTACGTCCACGCCGCCGCCGAGGACCTGGTCACCTCGGGTGTGCTCGACGATCAGCGGTTCGATGCCATCTTCATGGGTCAGGTGATCGAACACCTGGAGCCGTCCGCCATCCCGGGCATCCTCCGCTGGATCCGGGAGCGGCTCGCCCCCGGCGGCTGGTTCGCGCTCGACACGCCGAACCGGGCGGTGACGGTCCTGCAGACGCCTGCGGCGTTCACCGACCCGGACCACACCTGGGAGTTCCGGGCCAACGAGCTGGCGGCGCTGCTGCTCGACGCGGGCCTGAGGATCGAGTCCCGGGCCGGGCTCATGCCCATGCCCCGCTCGGTCGAGGTGGGGCGGTGGGAACCGGAGGAGACCTACCTGCTGCCCACGGTCTCCCGCGACCCCACGACCGGCTACTGCCTGGCGTTCCTCACCCGGGCCGGTTGACCAAGGCGCCGGGCCCGACCAGCGCGCTCCCGTACGGCTCCAGGGTCGCCGGGTCGACGCCGGGAGGAACGCCCTCGCTGTAGGGGTAGATGGCGTAGCGCACGCCGTCGCGGAGGTCCTCGGCGGTGCAGACCCGCTCGGCGGTGAACTTGACGCGCCACGGTTCCTGGACGAAGCAGATGTCGACCCCCTCGTCGAGCGCGACCGAGGCCAGCGCGGTGACGAGGTAGTAGGTCTCGGTGCTCTCGGGTTCGACGTCGAGCACCAGGGTCCGTCCGTCGAGGGTGGTCTCCAGCCGGTCGACCAGCCCGAAGGTCGGCTCGAACCGCAGCGTCCGGGTGCCGCCGGTGGCGGTGGACGGCGCGAGCAGGACGGCCAGCACCACCGCCGTGGTGCCGACGAAGCCGACGGCGACCCGACCGGCCGGTGCTGCGGGCGCCACGAGGCGGTCCGGGAGCGCGAGTGCCAGCGTCGAGCCGATGACGATCCCGGGGACGACGACCATCCAGAGGGCGACGTAGAGCGCTCGGATGTCATCGAGTCCGGTGAGCACGTAGACGAGCAGGCCGAACTCGGCGAGCAGCGTCGCAGCCAGCACCGTCCACCCGAAGCGGGAGCGCCGCCACCACGCCACGCCGGCCAGCGCCGCGAAGCTCGCCAGCGCCACGGCGAGCTGGCCCCAGCCGTTGCCGCCGGGCCAGAACTCGAGCACGAAGCGGACGGCGGCGTCCACGGGGTGCCCGCCGCTCTCGGGTCGCTGGGAGTACTCGAGGTACTCGGCCAGCTCACCGGGCCAGTCGAGCAGCGTGTAGCCGACGACGGGAGCGGCGAAGGCGACGGCCAGCAACCCCGTGGCGACCAGTGTCGGTCGGGCCTCGCGCCACAGTCGTGCCAGGTCGCCGGTGCGCCACATCACCACGAGCAGCACGAGGGTGCCCAGCCCCACGAACGACGAGAACACGACGTGGCCCTGCAGCAGGAGGCCGGCGGCCGCCGCGTAGGCGACGAGCGAGGGCAGCCGGCCGGCGGCGGCGCTGGACCCGGCCACGACCAGCAGGGCGAAGCTGCAGGCGAACATCTCGGGGAGCCAGGTCCCGACCAGGATGTAGGGCACCACGGACGAGCCGAGGACGATCGCCACGAGCACGATCAGTGCCCGCGGGATCGATCGCAGGTGGGACCGGACGATGGCGGTGAGCGCCCCGAGCTGGGCGGCGTTGAGCGCCAGCGCCGCCGCGATCATGACGTTGTGCTGGCCGACGAACGATCCGGTCGCCCGGCGCAGCAGGTCGGCCGCCCCCCAGATCCACAGGTAGCTCGGACCGGGGTGGTTGAAGCCGAGGCGGCTGCCGTTGCCCCGGAGCTCCCGGAACGAGATGGCGTCCCCCGCCGTGGCGAACTGGTGGGCCTCGTCGCCACCCAGGAGGATCGGGCTCCCGATGATCCAGCGCTGTCGGATGAGGAGCAGGGCGAACAGGCCCAGTGCGACGAGGGAGCCGACGGCGAGGTCGGACAGCACTCGGCGCTCCTCCCCGGTCGTGGGGGGCCGTTCGGCCGAGGGGTCGGCGCCGGGAGGGGGGAGGACGGAGGTGGTCACGGTTGGTCACGGGTGACCTGCGGCCGGGCGGCCGCCGGACGGTGCTCCGAGTGTAGGACTCCCATCGCCCGGCGGCGGGTTCTCCCGGTCCGGGTACGCTGCGGTCGTGGCGCTGAGGTTCGTGATCATCGGCGGCGGACCCGCCGGGGTGCAGGCGGCGACGACGGCCGCCCGGCTGGGCGCCGAGGTCACCCTGGTCGAGCGCGACGTGGTCGGGGGTGCCGCGCACCTGTGGGACTGCGTCCCGTCCAAGGCGGTGATCGCCACCGGGGAGCGCCTCCAGGACGTGGTCGGTGCCGGGTCGCTGGGCCTGCGGGTTGGCGAGGCCTCGGTCGACCTCGACGTGCTCCGCGACCGCGTGCAGGAGCTGAGCCGCCGGATCGAACGCCAGAACGTGCAGCTCCTCGAGAGCCAGGGCGTGCGGATCCTCCGGGGGACGGGTCGGCTGGTGGACGCGCACACAGTGGAGATCGACCTCGACGGGGGCACCGAGGCGCTGACGGCCGATGCCGTGCTCGTGTCGACCGGGAGCCGACCGCGTGTGCCGGACTGGGCCCGACCCGACGGTGTCCGCGTGCTGACCACCCGTGACGCCTACCCGCCGCCCGAGCTGCCGGGCCACCTGATCGTCGTGGGCTCCGGGGTCACCGGGGTCGAGTTCGTGCAGATGTTCTCGAGCTTCGGGTCCCGGGTCTCGCTGATCGTGTCGCGCCAGCAGGTGCTGCCGGCGAAGGACCCCGAGGTGGCTGCGGTCCTCGAGGACGACTTCCTCCGTCGCGGCGTGCAGCTGCTCAAGGGGGCCCGCGCCACCGGCGTCGACGTGACCGGCGACGGCGTGACGCTGCACTGCGACGACGGTCGGTCGATCAGCGGATCCCACTGCCTGCTGGCGATCGGATCGATGCCGAACGTCGAGGGGTTGGGTCTGGAGGCAGCCGGGGTCGAACTGGACGGCGGGTGGGTCCGCACGGTCGACCACCACATGCGCACCAACGTGTCGCACGTCTACGTGGCCGGTGATGTGTCCGGCAAGCTGCCGCTGTCGTCGGTGGCGACCATGCAGGGACGCAAGATCGCCGAGCACGTCATGGGGCTGCACCAGGTCGACCACCGGCACCTCGACTACGAGAAGGCGGCCTCGGCCATCTTCACCGACCCCGAGGTGGCCGATGTCGGCCTGGCCGAGGCGGACGCGTTCGCCGTGGGCCGCAAGGTCCGGGTCACCAAGGTCCCGTTCGCCTCCACCGCCCGCGCCCTGATCGACGGCGATCCGCGGGGGTTCGTGAAGATCGTCTCGGACCCGGCGACGGGGGTCATCCTGGGCGGGTCGATCGTCGGCCGGCACGCCGCCGAGTTGATCTCGGTGCTGGCCGTCGCCGTCACGAACGGACTGCGGGCCAGCGATCTGGCGGAGAGCATCTTCGTGCACCCGGCGTTGGCCGAGGCGCTGAGCGACGCCGCCGAGTGACCGTCCCCCGCGGGGCCGGTGGTCCCGGTGTCGACGGGTCGGACTGCTAGCGTCGGAGGCCTCCCGGAACTCCCGGCCCCCGAACGTCCACGAGGTTCGATTGTCCACCCCGGCCCAGGTCTGGTCCTACCGCACGCTGATCGCCAACCTGGCGCAGCGGGATCTGAAGGCCCGGTACAAGAAGAGCTTCCTCGGCTGGCTCTGGTCGCTCATCAACCCGGCGACCACCCTGGCCATCTACACGGTCGTCTTCGGTCTGATCCTGGGGGCGCAGGCCCCGGTCGCCGGCAACGGCCGGCTCGAGAGCTTCGCCCTCTACCTGTTCTGCGGTCTCGTGGCGTGGAACTTCTTCTCCGGCACGATCAACATCTGCATCGCCTCGTTCCAGAGCGCCGGGGGTCTGCTCACGCGGACCTACTTCCCGCCCGAGTGCCCCATGGTGGCCGGACTGGTGACCGTGGCCATCCAGGCGGTGCTCGAGCTCATGATCCTGTTCGGCTTCATGATCGTGCTCGGCAACGTGTCCTGGACGTTCGTGATGGTGGTGCCGATCTTCATGCTGCTGGCGTGCCTGTCGTTCGGCGTCGGTCTCGTGCTCGGTCTCGGCAACATCCGCTACCGGGACGTCAGCTACCTGGTCGGCATCGGGCTGCAGGTGCTCTTCTACCTGACGCCGATCGTCTACACCGTCGACCTGGCGACCTCGAAGTCCGCCGTCCTCGGTCGGATCCTCCAGGCGAACCCGCTCACCTCGTTCGTCTACGGCATCCGACAGGCCGTCTACAGCCTGGACCTGCCGACCACCTCGAACTGGCTCATGATGGGTGCGTCGGCGACGGTGAGCCTGGTCGTCGGCTGGTGGATCTTCGGCCGGTACGCCCCGAGCGTCATCGAGGAGCTCTGAGTGAGCGCGATCATCGTCGACGGCGTGTCCAAGAAGTTCCGGCTGCAGTCGGACCGGGCCCACTCGGTGAAGGAGCTCATCACCCGCAGGGACCGCGACGCCGGCGAGGACGCCTTCTGGGCGCTGCAGGACGTGTCGCTCGAGATCCCGCAGGGCTCCATGTACGCGCTCGTCGGCCACCACGGCTCCGGCAAGTCGACGCTGTTGCGCTGCATCGCCGGGATCTACCGGCCGACCGCCGGTTCGGTGCGGGTCGACGGCCGCATCTCGACCCTGCTCGAGCTCGGCGCCGGGTTCCACCCGGACCTGACGGGCCGGGAGAACGTGTACATGAACGCCACCATCCTCGGGATGTCGAAGAAGCAGATCGACGCCGCGTTCGACGACATCGTCGGCTTCGCCGGGGTCGAGGAGTTCATCGACTCGCCGGTGAAGATCTACTCGAGCGGGATGTACGTCCGGCTGGGGTTCTCCGTCGCGGTGCACGTGGACCCGGAGATCCTGATCGTCGACGAGGTGATCGCGGTCGGCGACGCCGAGTTCCAGCGGAAGTGCTTCGACTACCTCTACGACCTGCGGCGCCGCGGCGTCACGATCGTGGTCGTCACGCACAGCACGGGCACGGTTGAGGCGATGTGCGACGGGGCCGCCTGGCTCGACCACGGCGTGCTGCAGCTGACTGGCACGGGGCCGGAGGTCGCGGCCGCTTACATGGAGCAGGTCAACGCCGCCGAGCGTGCGGCTCGCGACGAGGTGCAGGCCGCTGCGGTCGCGCCCGCGGCCGGCGCCGGCGGGGGTGAGGACGTGACCATTGCCGGTGTGGAGTTCATCGACGCCGGCGGCGCCGCGACGACGGCGGTCGTCCACCGGGACCCGTGCACCATCCGGATCCACTACGAGGCCGTCCGCCCGGTGCGGGCCGCCGTCGTCGGGGTTGCGGTCCACTCGGCGAGCGGCGTCCACCTGACCGGGACGAACACCCGCATCGACGGCGTCGACACCGGTGAGCTCCGCGGCACCGGTCACCTGGACCTCACGATCGACTCGTTGCCGCTCACGCCGGGGGAGTACGAGTTCACGGTCGCCATCTCGGACGAGTACGTCCAGCACGACTTCGACCGGCGGGACCGGGCCTGGCGGCTCGCCGTCCGGGAGGGCGAGCGGATGGCCCCCGAGGGCCTGGTCGACCTCCGCGGCCGGTGGTCCGTGAGCGGTCGCGACTGAGCGCGTAGCCTCGGGGGACCGGCGAGGCCGGCCACTCCAGCCCCCCAGCGAGAATCAGGAGCGGATCGAACGTGGAACCCAGTGGATCGCTCCGTTCCGGCGGACCAACCGACCCGGCCGAGGCCCAGGCGCTGGAGGCCCTCCTGGGTTCCGGCGACCCCGTCGCCTCGGCCCTGAGCGCAGACCCCGTGCTGGGGGTCGTCGACCGGGTTCGCGCCGACCTGGCGGCCCGTCGCGCCCGGGGCGAGCTGCCGTCGCTGCCCGCCGACGAGCTCGTCAGCCACTTCGAGGGCGTGGTCGAGGCGGTGGACGCCGGCCTGGTGGAACAGCCCCCGCTCGAGGTCGACGAACTCGTTGCCGCCGCGGCGCTGCCCGCCTGGCGGCCCGTTCCGACCGGCGGCCCCCTCAAGCGCATCGCCGTGGTGCTGATCCAGCTGCCCGCCCGAGTGATCGGGCTCCTCGTCCGCCGTCAGGTCGGCGAGTTCGCCACCCGCACCGCCGAGGTCGCCGCCCAGATCGCCGACCGCCAGACACGGACCTCGCGGTTCCTGGCCCGGGCCCACCTGGAGCGGATCCGTTCGCTCGAGTACCGGGTCGCGCAGCTCGAGGACGAGCTCCGGCGGGCCCGCGACGGCGAACCGGCCGACATCGACGGCTGATGTTCGACCAGCTCGTGGTGGGAGCCGCACCGGGCGACGCCATCACCCGGAACGCGCTCGTCATCCGTGAGGCCCTGTCGGTGCTGGGGCCGTCCGAGCTGTACGCCAACGTCATCGAGCCCGGCGTGGACCACATCGTGCGCCCCCTCGGGGAGCTGGCCCGGCGCCCGAACCGGGCCCGGCCGCTGGTGTTCCACGCCAGCATCGGGTGCTGGCCGGTGTTCCGGGAGCTGCAGGCACTCGAGCCGCGGCTGGCACTCGTGTACCACAACTTCTCGCCGGCGGAACCGTTCGCCCGGTTCGCTCCCGAGGTCGCCGACGACCTGATCCGCGGTCGGTGGGAGCTGGCGCGGCTCCGTGACCGGGTGGAGCTCGCCGTCGCCGACTCGGCCTACAACGCCGCCGAGCTCGACGAGCTCGGCTACACCGACATCCGGGTCGTGGCGCCGACCCCGGACGTGGACCGGCTCGACCGGGTGGTGCCGGACCCGGCCATGCTGCGTCGGCTGACGGGCTGGGGGCCCGGGCCGGTGGTGTTGTGCGTCGCCCAGATGCTGCCCCACAAGCGGATCGAACGGGTGCTGGCCGCCGTCGCGGTGCTGCAGCAGGAGTACCTGCCCTCGGCCCGACTGGCGCTCGTCGGCGTGGAGCGGTTCGGCGACTACTCCCGGGCGCTCCGGTCCTTCGCCCGGTCGGTGGGGCTGGCCGACCTGCAGCCGCTCGGCCGGGTCACCGACGAGGAGCTCGCTGCCCTGTACCTGCGGGCGGGCGTGTTCTGCACCCTCAGCGAGCACGAGGGGTTCTGCGTCCCGGCGGTGGAGGCCATGGCGCTCGGCGTCCCGGTCGTGGCCTCGGCCCGGGCCGCCATCCCCGACACGGTGCGCGACGCCGGGGTCCTCGTGGACGACCCCGACGACCCCGTGCTCGTGGCCGGGATCCTCCACCACGTCCTGACCGACCCGACCACCCGGCACGTCATGGTCGGCCGTGGCGTGTCCCGGGCCCGGGAGCTGTCGGCGGACCGCAGCCTGCCCCGGGTCGTCGACGCCCTGCTCGAGCTCGCCGGCCCGGTCGAACAGGTGGGGGCGTCGTGAGGCTCACCTTCGTCGTCCAGCGCTACGGCGAGGGCGTGGTCGGTGGTGCCGAGCGCTACGTCGAGCGCCTGGCGACCGGTCTGGCCGCAGACGGCCACGACGTCACGGTCGTCACCAGCTGCGCGGTCAGCTACGCCGACTTCGCCGACGTCTTCGAGCCCGGTGTGGAGCGGATCGACAGGGTGACGGTCCACCGGTTCCCGACCGGGACCCCGCGGCCGAACGACCGGTTCCTGCCGCTCCACGGTCGGGCCGTCGACTGGCGTCAGGAACCGTTGTGGCCCTGGGCCCAGGACCGGTGGTCCCAGATGATGGGCCCCGACCTCCGGGGGGTGGAGCCCACGCTCGAGGCGCTCGCCGCAGCCTCGGACGCCACGGTGCTCGTGGGCTACCACTACAGCCACGGCCAGCGACTGACCCGGGTGGCGTCGGCCTACGGTCCGACCATCGTCGTGCCGACGGCGCATCCCGAGGGGGCCTTCTACGTCGGGGCCGTGCGATCCATGTTCGACCACGCCGACCGGGTCGTGTGCCTGGCGCGGGAGGAGGGGGACCTGATCGCCTCGGTGTACGGCTGCGGGGACCGGGTCCGCTACGTGCCGTGCCCCGTTGATCCGCTCGAGGTGCCGTCGCCCGAGACGGTGTCGGCCGCAGCGCGGTCGGTCGGGGTCACCCCCGGCCGGTACGCCGTGGTGGTCGGACGGGTGGACCCGGCCAAGGGGAGCGACGACGCCGTACGGTTCGCGGCCGCATACCGACGCAGCCTCGACCCGGAGTTCTCGCTGGTGGTCGTCGGACCGGGGGACGAGCACCTGCGTGACGCGGACGGTGTCGTCGCCACGGGGTTCGTGGACGAGGGCACCAAGGAGGCCCTCGTCGCCGGTGCCGGTGTGCTGCTCCAGCCGTCCTACATGGAGAGCTTCTCGCTGGCCCTCGTCGAGGGATGGCTGCTCGGTCGTCCGGCGGTCGTGCAGCACCGGAGTCGCGTGCTGCGCGGCCACGTCGAGCGTTCCCACGGCGGGCTCACCTATGCCGACTACCCGTCCTTCGAGGCGGCGGTCGCCACCGTGTTCGACCACGCCGACGTGGCCGCCACACTCGCCCGCAACGGTCGGGCCTACTCGCTGGTCGAGTTCGACTGGGACCGTGTGGCCGAGGGCTGGGAACGGGTCGTCGCCGAGGCCGGGGCGTCGGCCCGGACGCGCCTCGGCGCGGCCGGTGTGGCCGGTGTGACCGGCGCGGCCGGCGCGGCTGGACACCCTGCGGACGGACGGACGAAGGTGGCGTCGTGACCGACCCGAACGCGTCCGCCGGCGCCTGGTCCCTGGCGCTCCGCGTCCTGCGGCGACTGGCCCGTCCGGTGCGGGACCTGCAGGA
>SXMI01000304.1 GCA_005777415.1 Actinomycetota bacterium
AGCTGCCAGAACGAGCGGTCGCAGCACCAGAACAAGGACCGGGCCATGACGATGCTCAAGTCGAAGCTGCTGGAGCTCGAGCACCAGAAGCGGCGCGACGAGCTGGCGGCGATCACGGGCGAGTCGGCAGCGGTGGACTTCGGCAGCCAGGACCGGAACTACGTCCTGCAGCCCTACCAGCAGGTGAAGGATCTCCGCAGCGGCCTGGAGCTCACCAACCCGGACGCCGTCCTGGACGGCGACCTCGACGAGCTGATGGAGGCCTACCTGGCCTGGCAGCGCTCGGAGTCCGCCGGCGTGGGCTGACCCCCGACTCCCGAGGCCCGGCGGGGGAGCGGCCCCGCCGGTCCCGTCCCGGCGGGGGAGTGGCCCCGCCGGAGTGCCACGGATCGGCGGTGGCGGGGCACTAGCGTCGTCCGGGTCCGGCGCCCCCCGTCCTGCCGGGCCGGCGGTTCGTCCGCCGTCCAGCACGCATCCCACCCGTCCCGGGAAGGTCCCGAGTGATCAAGCTCGACAACGTCACCAAGATCTACAAGGGCGAGATGGTCGCCCTGCGTGACGCCACCGTGGAGATCGAGAAGGGCGAGTTCGTCTTCCTCGTCGGTCCCTCCGGTTCCGGCAAGTCCACGTTCCTCCGGCTGCTCAACCGGGAGGAGAAGCCCGAGCGGGGACACATCTTCGTGGCCGGCAAGGACATCGCGGAGCTGCCCGGCTACAAGGTCCCGTACCTGCGTCGCAACATCGGCAGCGTGTTCCAGGACTTCAAGCTGCTCCCGTCCAAGACGGTGTCGGAGAACGTGGCGTTCGCCCTCGAGGCGATCGGCCGGCCCCGGGCCCACATCAAGGAGGCCGTTCCCCAGATCCTGGAACTGGTCGGCCTGGCCCAGAAGTCCGACAACATGCCCGACGAGCTCTCGGGCGGTGAGCAGCAGCGGGTGTCCATCGCCCGGGCGTTCGTGAACCGTCCGTTGATCCTGCTCGCCGACGAGCCCACCGGGAACCTGGACCCCGCCACCTCGGTGGGGATCATGAAGCTCCTGGACCGGATCAACCGGACCGGGACCACCGTGGTCATGGCCACCCACGACCGCGGCATCGTCGACACGATGCGCAAGCGGGTCATCGAGCTGGACCGCGGCCGGGTCGTGCGCGACCAGGCCCGCGGCGTCTACGAGTGAGCTGAGATGGCGATCCGACTCGACTACGTCCTCAAGGAGACGGGCTCCAACCTGGCCCGGAACTTCACGCTGACCTTCGCCGCCATCCTCACCGTGGCGGTGTCGCTGGCGCTCGTGGCCGCCAGCTACCTGATCGGCCAGGGCATCAACAACAGCTTCCTGGGCCTGCGCTCCGACGTGCAGCTGTTCGTCTACATGAACCCGGCCGCCACCCAGGAGCAGATCGACGCCGTCGACCGCGAGCTCGACAACAGTCCGCAGGTCGAGGAGGTCGACTTCTTCGACAAGGAGCGTTCCTACGAGGAGTTCAAGCGGCTCTTCAAGGAGCAGCCCGACCTCGTGTCCACGATCACCCCCGAGGACCTGCCGCAGAGCTTCCGGATCAAGCCGTCCTCGTCCGATGCCGACGTGGTGACGGCGCTCGGCGACACGCTCGAGGCCAAGGAGGGGGTGCTGCGGGTCGAGTACGCCGCCGAGTATGCCCGGCAGGTCCAGCGGTCGGTCCGGACGCTCAACACCTGGGTGCTCATCGTGGGTGCCGTGCTGATCGGCGCATCGGTGCTGTTGATCTTCAACACCATCCGGACCGCCGTCTTCGCTCGTCGTCGTGAGATCGAGGTCATGCGGCTCGTGGGCGCCAGCAACTCGTTCATCCGGCTGCCGTTCGTGGTCGAGGGGCTGGTGCACGGCCTGCTCGGAGCCCTGCTCGCCGCGTTCGCCGCGTGGGGCTTCGACGCCCTCTGGAAGCGCAACTTCGTGAACCAGGTGGCCTTCGAGCTCCTCAACCAGATCCGCTGGGAGCCCAACCAGCTCTGGTCCGCCATCGGGATCATCTTCGCCGTGGGTGCCCTGACCGGCGCCATCGGCTCCGGCATCGCCGTCAGCCGGTTCCTGAAGGTCTGAGTCCGGAAGGTCCGAACCCCGGCCGGCACGGGCCGGTCGGTCGAGCGGGCAGACTGTGGTCATGGTGGCCGTGAACTCGACGATGCTCCCGCTGGGGACGCCCCTGCCCCCGCTCGAACTGCCGGACCCGACCGGTGCGGTGTGGTCGGCGGCCCGGGACGCTGCGGGTGCCCCGGCGCTGGTGGTGGCGTTCGTCTGCAACCACTGCCCGTACGTCCGGCACCTGGGCCCCGACCTGGGTCGGTCGGCAGCGCGCTGGCAGGAGGCCGGCGCGGTCGTGGTGGCGGTGAACGCCAACGACGCGGATGCGTACCCGGACGATTCGCCCGAGGCCATGCTCGCCACGGCGGACGGGTGGGGGTGGACCTTCCCGTACCTGGTCGACGCCGAGCAGTCCGCCGCCCATGCGTTCGCCGCGGCCTGCACCCCGGACTTCTACGTCTTCGACGCCGCCCGACAGCTGGCCTACCGGGGGCGGTTCGACGGTTCCACGCCCGGCAACGACGTGCCGGTCACGGGCGACGAACTCGACGCTGCGGTCCGCTCGGTGCTGGCCGGCGGGTCCGTCCCGGCCGATGACCAGGTGGCCTCCATCGGCTGCAACATCAAGTGGCGTCCCGGCAACGAGCCGCCCTGGTTCGCCTGATCGATCGCCGGCGCCGGTCGGCGCCGTCAGGATGTTGCGCCGGTCGGCGCTGTTGGCACCGATGGCTGGTTGCCGTGGTCGCGGCTGCGCAGGTCGACCGCCGGCTGGTCGCTCGTGATCGAGAACACCTGATCGTCGAGTCGGATCTCCACCGTCGCACCGGTGTCCCGGACGAGTTCGCTCAGCGCTTGCACCAGAGCAGCCTGTGAGTCCGAGGTGCCGCCCGTCCGTCGTGGAGTCCGGCGTCCGATCAGTCGATCACGAAGCGACCGTCGAGCGGGCGTCACCGGTCGATCCGCCGGGGAGACCGGCGACCCGGCGTCCACCCGGGGAGCTTCGATCAGGTTGTCGACCTCGCTCGGCTCCTGATCGACGAGCGCCAGTGCTGCCACCGTCGAGCTCACGCTCGAGGAGGTGCTGGTCTCCGCCGAGCCGAAGTACAGGACGGAGACCCAGTCGGGGTCGGCCTCGGCGGCCGAGTTCCTGTCCTCCACGTACAGCTTGTCGACGACGTTGAACCAGACGTCGGCGAGTGAGTAGCGGATGCCGACGAACGCCACGAGTGCGTAGAGGGTCAGCAGGGCGTTCGACGCTGCGAACGCTGCGTGCGTGTAGGAGTCGGTGGCGAGATCACGCCAGAGCGTCCAGGCCGACAGGACCACGATGAGGTACGGGACGATGATGAACGTGAGCGGGGCGACGGTTCGGTGCTTGACCTTCGGAGTCCGGGCGAAGGCCAGTCGTTGCCCGCCGATCGACTGCGCGATCGACCGGAGCACGCCGGCGGTGTTCACCGCCAGCAGCAGCAGGTTGAATCCGTACACCCGGAACACATCGGTCCTCCGGTAGCCGCAGCGGCGCAGATCGGTGGACATGGCGACGAAGAAGGGAAGCGCTGCGAGCAGCGCGATCGGACTGATCAGCCGGTCGTCGAAGGGGTAGACGAGCAGGATGAAGAGCCCGAGGCTGGCCCACGCAATGGCTGCGAGGTAGTTCAGGCGGAGCAGTGCCTCCCCGATCGAGATCGCACCGGCCGAGCCGCCGCCGCGGACGAGTCGCCGGTACTTGGACAACATGTTGAGCCCGCCGTTGGCCCACCGCTGTCGCTGGATGCACAGGGAGCCGAAGTCCGGCGGGGTGGCGCTGTAGCTGAGCCGCTCCGGGAAGTTGTAGAGCTGCCAGCCCCGGAGGCGGATGTCGATGCTCGACTCGGTGTCCTCGATCGGTGTGCGGTCCTGGATGTATCGACGAATCGGCAGACCGTCCTCCATGTCGACCTCGCAGAGCTCGTCGAGGGCTGACTTCCGGAGGACGGCGTTCGCCCCGACCCAGAACGTGGCCCCGTGCCGGGTCAGGCCCTGGTGGACGATGTGCTGGAGGTCGGTGGTCGCCCCACTGATCCTCTCGATCCGGGTGGGTGCGCCGGGGAAGGAGCTGTAGGGCGTCTGTGCAACGGCCACCTTCGCCGACTCGGGAAGCTCCATGTGGTGGACGAGTCGGAGGCAGTACTCGGGCAGGAGCATGCTGTCGGCGTCGAGCGTGAGGACGTAGTCCGGGTCCAGGACCTCCAGGTCGTACTGCCCCCGGCGGACCTCGATCAGGACCTTCCCCCCGGAGGTGTCCTGTTCCCGGAACCTCCGGCCCATCAACCCGATGTAGCTGTTCAGGTTCATGGCCTTGTTGGGCTCGTTGGAGAGCGAGACGTACTGCTTCCGCTCGAACGCGGTCAGGTCCGCCGTGAAGGTCCACGCCAGGCGGCGGTGGAGCTGGAGCGCCCGGCGCTCGCTCAGGGCCACGCCCGCGTCGGCGGCGTCGACGAGCGCGTCCGCCACCTCGACCATCTCCGCCGCCAGGCGCCCGAACACCTCATTGACCAGGAAGTCGTCTGAGTGGTCCACCCGGTCCAGGTCGGCCCCCGTGGTCGTCAGCCAGGTCGCGGCCTCGAGGTAGTGCTCGGCCAGACGCCTCAGGTCACGCGGTCGGGTCGACGGGCGACGCTCGAAGGCGTCCAGCGCAGCGGTGAACCGCTGCCGGGGCGCGGAGAGCAGGCGCTCCACCTCCAGCGGCAGGGCTCGGGCACCCTCCAGCAGTTCGAGCTCGCGGGCGTTCGTCGGGTTCGGCGGGTCGTCCACCAACAGGACGATCCTCAGATCCGGATACTCCTGGAGCGCGGCGGCGAGGAGGGTCTGTCGGATGATCCTGGCGTCCTCCCGGTACGACGGCACCAGCACCGTGAGCGAGGGTTCCGAGCCGGTGAAGAAGTCGTCGATCGTGGCCCGCGGGACGCGGTGATGGTCCCGGGTCCGGTAGAGGTAGCCCAGCCGTGCGATGAGGTAGGCGAGCGACGAGGCCGTCAACAACGTCACGACGGCGAAGTAGACGAGCGTCTCGACCCAGCCGCGCCAGCTCGGCGAGCCGTTCACCAGGCGGAGGACCTGATCGATGGTGTAGGCGGTCCACGCCGAGAGGGTCAACACGATGGCGAACCTGGCTGCGCTGATCCAGCGACGGTCCGGTGATCGGGGCACGCACGGTTGCGGCTCCCGGCGCTTGTCGGCGCCGACCTGCCGGCGGGGCCGCCGGTCCGATGGGGCGTCGACGTCCTCGGTCGGTGTGCTGCTCGTCAGGGCCATGTCCCGTGTGTAGGGCTCGGTGCCGCACATCGCAACGGATCGGGAACATGTCCTCTGCGACGGGCCGAACGGCCCAGTCGTCCGGATGGAACTCCACCCATGTCCGCCGACGAGTGCGCCCCGTACGGTCGGAGCGACGTCGAGTACCCCCGAACGGATGTGACGGTGACCTCAACCAGATGGAGATCGACAACTGATCCCGCCCCGGTGGACGAACCCGCGGTCGTCCCACCGCGTCGTCGCCTGTCGTTGCTGCGGCTGCTGCTCGCCGTCCTCGTCGTGGCGGGCGGCGTCACGGGTGCGGTCCTCCTCGCGCAGCGGACGCTCGAGTCGACGACCACCGGACTGAGCGAGGCGTGGTTCGCTCCCTACGTCGACGCCACCCTCGTGCCCACCTACCCCTTCGAGACGCCGCTCGACGATGGGGCAAAGGATGTCGTGCTGGGGTTCGTCGTCGCCGGCCGCGACGGCGAGTGCGAACCGACCTGGGGCACCTTCGTCGATCTCGACGGCGCGGCGACGTCGTTCGACCTCGATCGGCGGATCGCCCGCCTGCGATCCGCTGGTGGTGAGCCGATCGTCTCCTTCGGTGGGCTCATCAACGATGAGCTGGCGTTGCGCTGCCAGACCCCCGAGGACCTCGCCGACGCCTACCGCAAGGTGATCGACCGCTACGACCTCTCCACGATCGACATCGACGTCGAAGGTGAGGCCCAGGGGGATCAGCCCGCCAACGAGCGACGGGCGGCCGCCCTCCGGATCCTCCAGGATGAGGCGGTCGAACGGGGCGAGGAGCTCGCCGTGTGGTTGACGGTGCCGGTCGGGCTCGACGGCATGACCTCGGCAGGTCTCCAGATGGTGCTGACGACGCTGGACGGCGGCGTGGACCTCACCGGCGTCAACGGGATGGTGATGGACTACGGCGCCGGGCGACCGCCGTCGGTCTCGATGAGCCAGGCCTCCGAGCAGGCGCTCGTCGCACTGCACGGTCAGCTCTCCCGGGCCTACCAGAGCACCGGGGCCACGATGTCCGAGTCCGACGTCTGGGCCCGTGTCGGCGCCACCCCGATGATCGGACAGAACGACACGGTCGACGACGTGTTCACGCTCGGGGACGCCCGTGCCCTGCTCGAGTTCGCCCAGCGTCGGGGTCTGGGGCGACTCTCGATGTGGTCGGCCAACCGGGACGCTCCGTGCGGCAAGCAGATCGAGGGCGCAACCGTGAGCAACACCTGCAGCGACGAGGACCAGCGCCCGGGTGAGTTCGCCGCGACTCTCAACCAGTTGTCCGGTCGGCCGGTGGCGGTCGGCTCGGCTGCCTCGAGTGTGCCAGCGGGTTCCGGGGATCGCCCCTCGGTGCGCGCCGTGGTCGACGACGCCCGCACCAGCCCCTACCCCATCTGGCAGGCCGAGACGGTGTACGTGATGGGCGAGAAGGTCGTCTGGCACGGCAACGTGTTCGAGGCCAAGTGGTGGACGAAGAACGACATGCCGGATGCGCCGGTCGAGAACGAGTGGGACACGCCCTGGCGGTTCCTCGGCCCGGTCCTCGCCACGGACAGGCCACCGCCGAGGCCGAACGTCCCCGACGGTACGTACCCCAAGTGGTCGGAGCTGGTGTCCTACTCCAAGGGCACCCGGGTGCTCCACCAGGGGCTCGCCTACGAGGCGAAGTGGTTCACGCTGGGCGACACGCCCCGCTCCGACCGGCCGTGGGAGAGCCCGTGGCAGGTCGTCGACGACGTGGAGGCGACCTCCGACCCGGACGAGCCGGCGGCCGCGCCGCCATCGACGGCCCCCCGGACCGCCTCGGCCGGATCGGCGGCCGTCCCCTCCGGCGGTGGCGCCGCATCCAAGCCCTGACCGCCCTGGTCCCGCGGCGGCCGGTGCCGCCGAGCACCGCTACGGTTGGCCCATCGATCGGCCGTGATCGCGGCCGACGCAGGGGACGTGGGGGTGGTCGTGGACACGATCGGCGTGGACCCGGAGCTGGTGGCGGCGATCGACGCGCTGTCGGACTCCGCCGATGACGGCGGGGTGTCGCCCGAGGCGATCGACCTGGTGGTCGACGCCGGATTGTTCGGCGTGAGCGTGCCCCGTGAGGTCGGCGGCTCCGACCTGCCCCTCGCGGACGTCGTCGAGGTCTGGCTGCAGCTCGCCCGGGCGGATGCGTCGACCGGGTGGTGCGTGTTCGCGGCCGACACGGCGCTCGCGTACTTCGGTGCGTACCTGCCGGACGACGGCGTCGACCGCGTGCTGTCGGCCTCGGGGTTGGCCGGTCGGCTGCCGATCGTGGCCGGCCAGTTCGCCCCCAACGGCACGGCGGTCGCCAGTGACGCGGACTGGGTGGTCGACGGCGAGTACCGGTTCGGCAGCGGGATCCTGCACGCCGACCTGGCCGGTGCCGGGTTCTTCGCCACGCCGGCCGACGGCGGCAACACCGCCTACCTGATGGGCTGCTTCCCGGCAGTCGAGATCGAGCCCCGGGGCAACTGGGACGTCCTGGGGCTCCGGGCCACGCAGTCGATCGACTACGGGGTCCACGGGGTCCGGGTACCGCAGGCCTGCGCGTTCGACTTCTTCGCGCCGGTGGTCCACCGGGGCTCGGCCAAGCACCGCTTCGGGGTGATCCCGCTCGCGGCCGTGGGCCACGCCGCCTGGGCGCTGGGTGTGGCCCGCCGGATGCTCGACGAACTCGCGCTCGTCGTCGCCTCGGGCACGCGCATGGGGGCAGCGAGCGCCATGGCCGACTCCGACCACGTGCTGATCGAACTGGCCCGACTCGAGTCCCGGCACCGGGCCGGTCACGCCTGGACGCTGCAGGTGGCCGAGGAGGCGGAGGCCGAGTGCGAGGCGTCCGGGGTGATGCTCTCGGAGGCGACCGCCAACCTGGTCCGGCAGGCCTGCGTCCACGTGAACCGCGAGTCGGTCGCCATCGCCCGGGAGGCCTACTCGTTGGCGGGCACGGCGGCGCTGCGGGACGGGCCCCTGCAGCGATGCTTCCGGGACCTGCACGCCGGGGCCCAGCACTACTTCGCCTCCGACGCACCCAGCGTGGACTTCGCCCGGACCGTCCTGGCCGCGGCCGGACCGGAGGCGTGACATGGTCCGCTCGACCGGGGACGGCGACGTGATCGACCTGGGCGGGGCGAGCGTGCTCGTCACCGGCGGGGCGAGCGGGATCGGCCGGGGGTTGGCGGCGGCCGTCGCCTCGTCGGGCGCCGGAGTGGTGACACTGCTCGACGTCGAGGCGCCGGCGCTGGAGTCCACGGCCGCGGCGCTCGCCGGGGAGTTCCCCGACGCGGTCGTGCGCACCGAGCACGCCGACGTCACGGACGCCGACGCCGTCGATGCGGCGGTCGAGCGGACCTGGGACGCCACGGGCGGCATCGACCTGGCGTTCCTGAACGCCGGGGTGTTCGCCGGGGGTCGGGTCTGGCAGTCGACGGACGACGACTGGACCTGGGTGCAGTCGGTCAACGTCGGCGGGGTCGTCCACGGTGTCCGGGCCGTCGTGCCCCGGATGATCGAGCGCGGCACCCCGGCGACCGTGGTGGTCACGGCGTCCGTGGCCGGCGTGGTG
>SXMI01000305.1 GCA_005777415.1 Actinomycetota bacterium
GCGGCGGCGCGAGGCCGGTTGCGTCAGAGGCTGCGGACGACGCCGACCAAGAGCTCGCCGGCCTCGGTCGGATTGGCACCGACCTGGACGCCGGCACCGGTGAGCGCCTCCATCTTGGCGGCGGCGGTGCCCTTCCCGCCCGAGACGATGGCACCGGCGTGGCCCATCTTCTTGCCCGGGGGTGCGGTCTGCCCGGCGATGTAGGCGACGACCGGCTTGGACATGCTCGACTTGATGTAGTCGGCGGCCTCCTCCTCGGCCGACCCGCCGATCTCGCCGATCATCATGACCGCCGACGTGTCGGGGTCGGCCTCGAAGCGCTCCAGGCAGTCGATGAACGTGGTGCCCGGCACCGGATCGCCGCCGATCCCGACGCAGGTGGTCACCCCGATGTCCTGCAGCTTCAGCTCATAGAGCGCCTGGTAGGTGAGCGTGCCGGAACGCGACACGATGCCCACGTTGTGCTCACCGGCGACCGGCGCCTGGGCGATGTGGCCGGCCGTGATGCCGATGTTGCACTTGCCGGGGCTGATGATGCCTGGGCAGTTCGGGCCGAGCAGCTGCACGCCGGGGAAGTTGCGCTGGAGCTCGTTGAAGAACCACGCCTCGTCCTGGGCGGGCACGCCCTCGGTGATGCAGACGATGAACTCGACACCGCCCTCGGCCGCCTCCATGACGGCCGACCTCACGCCCGGCGCCGGGATGAAGATGCAGCTGGCGTTGGCGCCGGTGGCGGCCACGGCGTCGGCGACCGAGGCGAAGATCGGGATCCCCTCCACGTCCTCGCCGGCCTTCTTCGGGTTGGTGCCGGCCACGACCTGCGTGCCGTAGTCCCGGTTCAACAGGCCGTAGTAGCGACCCTGGCTGCCGGTCAGCCCCTGGTAGACGACCTTGGTGTTCTCGTCGACGAAGATGCTCATCTCGCTGGTCCCTTCTCGTCGTGCGCGTTCGTGGATCTCGTTCGGCGGCCGGCTCAGCGAGCCTCGGCCAGGGCGACGACCGTGCGGGCCGCCTCCAGCATCGTCGGCTGCATCTGCAACGACTCCGACAGGTGCGGCTCCAGGATCGCCCGGCCCTCCTCGGCGTTCGTGCCGTCGAGACGGATGACGATCGGCGAGCCGATCTGCACCCGGTTCAGCGCCTCGACGATCCCGTTGGCGACCTCCTCGCCGCGGGTGATGCCACCGAAGATGTTGATGAAGATCGACTTCACCGACGGGTCGTTGTTGATCACCTCGAGCGCCCCGGCCATCACGTCGGCGTTGGCGCCGCCGCCGATGTCGAGGAAGTTCGCCGGGGAGCCGCCCACCTGGTTGACGACGTCGAGCGTCGACATGGCCAGGCCGGCTCCGTTGGCGATGATCCCGACGGTCCCGTCCAGGCCCACGTACTGCAGGCCCTTCTCGTGGGCGGCGGCCTCTCGGACGTCACGCTCCTGGGTGGCCTCGAACTCGTCCCACTCGTGACGGAACGAGGCGTTGTTGTCGAGCGTCACCTTGGCGTCGAGCGCATGGACCTCACCGGTGGGCTTGAGGATCAACGGGTTGATCTCCACCAGGTCGGCGTCGCCGTCCACGTAGGCCCGGTAGAGCTTGAGGAGGATGTCGACCGCACCGTCGGTGGCCGCCGGGTTCAGCGCCGCCGACTCCACCCACGCCCGGGCGACGTCCTCGGTCAGGCCGTCGACCGGGTCGATCCAGATCTTGGCGATGGCGTCCGGGTCGCTCTCGGCGACGGCCTCGATCTCCACACCGCCCTGCGCCGAGAGCATGCCGAGGTGCTGCTTCTTGGCCCGGTCCAGGGTGAAGCTGGCGTAGTACTCCTCGGCGATGTCCGAGGCCTCCTCGATCCAGACCCGCTCGACCGTGTGGCCCTTGATGTCCATGCCGAGGATGTTGCCGGCGTGCTCGCGGACCTCGTCGGCGTTCGCCGCGAGCTTGATGCCGCCGGCCTTGCCGCGGCCGCCGACCTGCACCTGCGCCTTGACGACGACCGGGTAGCTGGCGATCCGCTCGGCGACGGCGACCGCATCGTCGACCGTGGTCACGACGTCGCCGGCCGAGACCGGGATCCCGAACGTGGCGAAGAACTGCTTGCCCTGGTACTCGAAGAGGTCCACCCGGGTCTTCCTTCCGTGCTGGTTCGATCGTCCGGTGCGAACGTCGGTGGGTCGGGCCGCTGCCGCTCCACCGGTGGCGGCCGGATGACCCCCACCGTCGGCCGCCGTGCACCGCCGGTGGCCGTCCGGGGGGCGATACTAAGCCGGTGCGAACCCACCGCCCATTCCTGAGCTGCGAACGGCACGGGCGACGGGGGTCGAACTGATGCCGGTCGAGCAGCGGAGCGGTTCCAGCCAGGTGCGGGCCATCGCCTTCGGCGTGGTGGCGGTCGTCGTCGCCGTCGGGGTGGCGTGGGCATTCATCGTGTGGGCCAGTCGTGGTGATGGTCCCGTCCAGCTGCGGCTGGGCGACGACGTGTTCACCGCCGGCCAGGCCGAACGGTTGTCGGCCCAGGTCGCCCAGGAGGGTCCGGTGCTGTTCAGCGACGTGTCGGGAAGAGTTAAGCTGCAGCCGATCTACGTGGCGCACTTCGGCGACGATCCCCGTCTGCAGTGGGCGCCCGTCTCGGCGGTGGCGCCCGGCGCCCAGGAGGGGTGCTTCCTGGTGTGGAGCGTCGAGCGGAACCTGTTCGAGGAGCGGGCCAACGTCGACGGCGCCGGGCGGTCGGTCGGTGAGCTGTGCCGGGATGTGACCTGGTCGGCCGACGGGAGCAGCGGCAGCGACGGGAGCGCCCTCGAGGTGTTCCCGTGGCGGGTCGATGCCGAGGGGAACC
>SXMI01000306.1 GCA_005777415.1 Actinomycetota bacterium
CGGCCTGCTGCTGGTATCGGGCCACCTCCTCGGCGAGGAGTTCCCGCTGCCGGTCGGACTGCTCGAGCTCGGCGATCGCCTGGTCCAATGCCGCAAGCGCTGCGACCTGGGCCCGTTGCTGGGTGCGGAGCCCGTCGAGGAGCTCGCGGGTCGCCTCGGGTGAGCCGTCCGTCGGTGACGCTCCGAGATCGAGCAGGATCCGATCGATGGGTTCGCGGGCGAGACGCACCTGCTCCTCGGAGTTCGTCAACGCATCGGACGCTGCCCGGGCGGAGTCGGCGGCATGGACGACGGGTCGCGCCTGCTGGGACCGCTGAGCCCGCTCAGCACCCTCTTCGGCATCGGGGCGTTGGCTGCTGAGTTCTTCGAGCTGGGCGCGGAGGGTCACCGCCTGGTCGAATCGATCTGCCGCCGATCGAGCATGGGTCAGTGCGGCGGCGGCGTTCGCTGCTGCATCCGCCGCCGCTGCGTCCTGCTGCTCGAGGTCGGCCAGGGCCGGAGCTGCGTCGTCGAGTCGGGAGCGGAGGTCCAGTGGGTCGAGGTCGGCGGTCGCCTGATCGACGGGTGCGGGCTCGTCGTCCTCGGGTTCCGAGTCCGCGGCGTCGGCCGGTTCGCCCGGTTCGTCGTCGACATCGGCGGCAGTGTGGTCAGCGCCCGTTGCGTCCCCTGGTTCGGCTGGTTCCCGCAGCGACGCCTCGGCCAGGTCGAGTTCGCGTGCGGCTGTGCTGAGGTGGGACCGGAGTTCCCTGTCTGCGTCCTCGACCGAACTGCTCGCCTCGTCGGCCCGCCGCTTGAGCTCGCCCACGATCAGGTCGAAGAGCCGGCCGTCGAAGAGCTGCTCGAGCAGGGCCTCCCGGTCCTTGGAGCCGGCGAGGAGGAACTCGGTGACCTTCGCCTGCGGGAGGAGGACGACTCGCTGGAACTGGCTGGCGCTCAGCCCCACCAGTTCCTGGATCCGATCGCGGACCTCGTTCACCCGAGTGAGGGGCGCCGCAGCCGTACCCGCTCCGACCTGTTGCAGCACCACCGTTGCGTCAACGGCGACCTCGCGGTCGGCGCCTCTCTGGGCCGGGCGCTCCTGGGCTGGGCTGCGCTCGATGACCCAGGTCTCGTCGTTGACCCGGAAGGTGAGTCTGACCTCGGTCCGGTCACTGCGTGCCGCATGGTGGGACCTGATCTCGCCGGCGCTCTTGAGGGGCATGGACCCGTAGAGGGCGTAGCTCATGGCGTCGAGGATGGTGGTCTTGCCGGTGCCGGTGTCGCCGGCCACGACGAACAGGCCGCGGTGTTCCAGGGTGGTGAAGTCGACCTCGACCCGCTCGGGGTAGGCGCCGAACGCCTGGAACTCGATGCGCAGCGGCCTCACTGCTCGACCGCCCGGACGCTGGCCTCGACCACGTCGGTCAGGAGCTCGAGGACCGGCCCCGTCGGGAGCGTGCCCTCGGCGGACTCCCAGAAGCTCGACACCGCCTCGAGCGGGGGAACCTCACGGATGTTCTGCGGTGCGGCGGCGGCTTCCTGGCCGTCGACCAGGGCGGCCAGTCGGACCTCGACGACGTACGGGTAGACGGGGAGCAGCCTGGCCTTCGCGTCGGTCACGGTCTCCCGGTCGGTCACCGTGGCCTGCACGAAGCCCTCGTGCGCAGAGGGGAACCGGCTGGGATCGAGGAGCTCCTCCATGGTCCCGCTGATCCGGTGGACCGCCCGTCCGACCGGGACGGACACCTCCTCCACGGCGCAGGTCCCGTCCGCAGCCAGGTCGATGACCGTGATGGACTTCGGGTGGTCCTCGGAGAACGAGTAGGGGAGCGGCGTGCCCGAGTAGCGGACGCGGCCAACGTCGACCGGCACGTCCTGCGGCCGGTGGAGGTGACCCAGGGCGGTGTAGGAGAACCCGGAGAACAACTCCACCCCGACCTGTCCGGTGCCTCCGACCTCGAGGCGACGCTCGGACTCCGACTCCTGGCCGCCGGCGACGAACGCATGGGCGACGGCGAGCGACCGCCCGCTGGTGAGCCGCGGGCGGGCGAGCGCCACGGCGTCGGCCAGCACCGACTCGTGGGTCCGCCGGCTCCGTCGACGGAGCAGGGCGTCCACGTCGCTGTCTGCGGCATCACCCTGCTCGGCGTCGTCCTCGGGGGTCGGGTCCGCGCCGAAGTCGTCGGGGGCGACCTGCGGGTGCAGGAAGGGGAGGAGTACCAGGTCGAGCGGTCCGTCGGATGCGCTGAACGGGATCACCTCGCCGATCCGGTCGTATCCGCCCCGGAGCAGCAGCCCGCTGAGGTCGAGCAGTTCGGAGTAGGCGGCGACCCGGTCGGCGGCGTCGTGGTTCCCGGTGATCGCCACGACCTTGATGTCGGTGGCGAGCAACCGCCGGACCGTGTCCCGGAACAGGTCGATCGACTCGGTGGGGGCGATGGCCCGGTCGTAGATGTCGCCGGCGATCACCACCAGCTCGCACGCTTCCTCCCGGACGAAGTCCACGAACCAGTCGCAGAATCGGGCCTGGTCGTCACGGAGCGACACCTCGCCGAAGGAACGGCCCAGGTGCCAGTCGCTGGTGTGCGCGATCCTCACGGGGCGGTCGTCCGGCGCTCGTCCTGCTGCTTCATCTCCACGTCGGGCGAAGCTACTCGGGGGCTGCGACATCCTCGTCGGCCATCGCTCGATCGTTCGGACCCCGATCGTTGGCCAGCGCGCGGAGTGCCACCAGATCCGGTGCGACGGGTCCGGGGGAGTAGCGGTTGCGGCGCCCGCGACGGTCGACCGACAGGAGTCCTGCGGTCTCGAGGTCGCAGACCAGCCGCCCGATCGACCGCCCGGTCATCTCCAGAGCCGCGGCGATGTCCGAACGGCGCGCCGTCGGGTGATCGATGACGAACGCCAGGACCCGGCCGTGGCTGCTCAGGACTGGTGGAACCCGGCTCATGGTCCTGCCCTCTGGTGTCATAAGATAAAGATTACCGGAAATTTAAAACATGTATTAGACATCCTGATATGGAGTCGATCCAACTCGCCCTCGAGAACCTGACCTCCCCGCCGGTCCTGGCGTTCGTGCTGGGTGTCGTGGCGGTCTTCGTGCGCAGCGACCTGCGGCTTCCCGACCCGATCCACACCTGGTTGGCCACGTACCTCCTGCTGGCGATCGGTCTGAAGGGTGGCCACGCACTTCGACTGGCCGATCCCGGCGACGTCGCACTGCCGGCCCTCGCCACCGTGGGGTTCGGGATCGTGGTGCCGATCGTGGTCATGGCGGCATCGCGACGGGTCCTGAAGCTGTCGCTGCCGGACTCGGGATCGCTCGCGGCGCACTTCGGGTCGGTCTCGGTGGTGACGTTCACCGCCGCCGCCGTCTTCGCCGCCGAGGCGGGGAGTGAACCCGAGCCCTTCATGGCCACGCTGGTGGCGCTGCTCGAGGTGCCGGGCATCGTGGTGGCGCTCCTCCTGGTCTCCATGGCGGGCGGAGGGTCCGGATGGCGGAACGCCCTGCACGAGGTGCTCACGGGTCGCAGCGTGCTCCTGTTGGTCGGCGGCCTGATCATCGGCGCCGCTGCTGGTAGCGACGCGTACGCGCGGGTCGAACCGTTCTTCGTGGTGATGTTCCCGGGACTCCTGACGTTGTTCCTCCTCGACATGGGGGCGACGGCGGCGACGCAGCTCCGACGGTCACGGTCGCTGACCCCGGCGGTCGTGGTGTTCGGCCTCGTGACACCGCTGGTGCTGGGGCTCGCCGGCGTGGTCGTCGGCACGGCGGTCGGGCTCGGGCCGGGTGGCGCCGCAGTGTTCGCGGCCATGACTGCCAGCGCCTCGTACATCGCCGCTCCCGCAGCGGTGCGGATCGCGCTCCCCGAGGCGGACGCGGGTCTCAGCCTGGGGGTTGCGCTGGGCGTGACCTTTCCCTTCAACCTCGCGATCGGCATCCCGCTGTACCTCGCCATCGCCCGCGCCGTGAGCTGAGGAGTCCGGGCGCGCCGCTCGGGCAGCCCACGCATTCGTCCGTGGCGCCAGCGCCTCGGACTCCAGGCGCCGAGCGCTTGTGGGTCGCCGGGCCCAGCGGGAAGACTCCCCGGAGTGTCCCAGATCCCCCTGAGCGTGACCGGCGATGCGACCCCGGCATCGCCACCGGCCACCGTCACGGCGCTGCGCACCGCCCGCCGTCGCCGGGAGCTGGCGGGACGTGACTGGGGTGAGCTCGCGTACCGCGTCTACACGACGTCGCTCGGTGCGCTGGTGGCCGTGGTGTTCCTCTCGGGGCTGGTCGGCGACGACCGGCTCGACCCGGTGCAGACGGCGTCGTTCGTCGACCGGCTGCCCGCATGGATCGCGGTCGGCGTGTCCGTGGTCCTGGCGCTCGCCGTCAGGTCCGGCCGGCGGGGCGGACCGGTGGCGCTGGAGCGCCCGGACGTCGCGCACCTGCTGCTCGCCCCGGTGTCGCGGTCGGCCGTGCTGCGACGTCCCGTGTCGTCGCTGGTGATCTACGGCATCGGTGGCGCTGCGATCGTCGGTGGGCTCGCTGGTTCGCTGGTCGACCAGCGGCTGGACGGCCCGGCCGCGCCGTGGGTGTTCTCCGGTGCGGTGACCGGGGCGACGGTGGCCGCAGGTGCACTCGGTGCGGCGCTCGTGGCCGGTGGCCGGCGTGTTCCCGGCCGGCTGCTGTCGGCGATCGCGTGGCTGCTCGTCGCCTGGTCGGTCGCCGCGGTCGCCACCGCTGATGTGCCCGCCTCGCCGTTGTCGCTGGTCGGCGACCTGTTCGTCTGGCCCGAGGTGGCCACGCCGATCGCCGTGGTGTCGGTCGTGATCGCCGTGCTCCTCGTCGTGGTCGGCGCGGCCGGTATCGGTGGGTTGTCGATCGAGTCGGCCATGCGCAGGACCGCACTGGTCGGTCAGCTCCGCTTCGCAGTGACCCAGCAGGACGTCCGTGCTGTCGTCCTGTTGCGACGGCAGCTCGCCTCGGAGCACCATCGCCGCCGGTCGTGGCTGCCGCGACTGCCCCGGGGTCTGGCCGACCGGGCTCCGGTGCTCGCCCGGGATCTGGCCAGCGTCGGACGGTGGCCGTTGCGGCGGGTCGTCCGGGTCCTCGCCGCAGCGCTCGTGGTGGCGTTCGCCGCCCGGGGGGTGTGGGCCGGCACCACTCCGCTGCTGCTCGTGGCCGGCGGGGCCGCCTACGTCCTGGGGTTGGACGCGCTCGAGCCGCTGGCCCAGGAGATTGACCACCCCACCATCGCCGACTCGCTCCCGGTGCTCCGCGGTCGCCTGGCCCTGCAGCATCTGGTCCAGCCGGTGATCGTCACCGCCGTTGCCGGGGTGATCGCTGCGGCGGTGGCGGTTGGCGTCGCCCCGTCGGCGATCGGGTGGCAGGTCGCTGCGGTGACACTCCTCGTGGCGGTGCCCACGGCGGTTGCAGGTGCTGCGATCACCGTGGTGTCGGACCAGGCCGTGGACGCACCCGACGCCGGTCTGGCCCAGCCCGAGGTGGCCGGCCCCCGGCTCCTCATCCGGCTGGTCTGGCCGCCGCTGGTGGCGGTGCTGGGGTTCGTGCCCCTGCTCGTCGCCCGGGCCGCCGCCGACGCCGGCCGCCCGCCCGCCGTGCCGGAACTCGTCGTCGCCGTGCCGTTCCTCCTGCTTGCTGCTGCGGTGGCCGGCTGGGTCCGGTTCCGGGACGACATCCACCGCACCATGGCCGAGTCCATGGGTGGGACCACAGGAGGATCGACGTGAGTGGACGAGACGTGGCGGTCGCCGCCGACGGCCTGGCCAAGCGTTACGGGGACGTCGACGCGCTCGCAGCGCTCGACCTCGAGGTCGCCGCCGGCGAGTCGCTCGTGCTGGTCGGCCACAACGGGTCGGGGAAGTCGACGCTGCTCAGCATGCTCGCCGGGGTCCTGGACCCCTCCGAGGGGACAGCGGCGATCCACGGCTACGGGGTCGACAGCGTCCCGGCCCGACGGCACCGGTCCTGGCTGCCCGACAACCCGGTCCTCTACGACGACCTGAGCGTGCGTGAGCACCTGGAGTACATCAGCCGGATGCACGGCGACTGCGACGACGAGGTGAACCGGGACCTGGTCGAACGACTGGGCATCGACCAGCGGGTCGACGACCTGCCGTCGCAGTTCAGCCGCGGCCTCCGCCAGAAGACGGCGATCGCCGTGGCGTTCTGCCGCCCGTTCAGCGTCCTGCTCGTCGACGAACCCTTCGTCGGGCTGGATGCCGCCGGCCGGGCCGCGATGCTGGAGCTCCTGGGGGAGAGCGTCGACAATGGGGCATCGGTGATCGTGGCGACCCACGATCCGGACGTGATCGACCGGTTCGACCGGGGTGTGGTGCTCGAGAACGGCGAGCTCGTCCACGACGGACCGGCGGACTCGGTGCGAGCGTTCCTGACCGTCGACGACCAGCGGGGTTGACGCCCCGAGCGAGGTGTCGACTGGAACCCGACGGGTCGAGCGACCCGCGAGCGGGACGTGACACCGGCTGGTGAACGTCGTTAATCTGACTCGGTGCGGCGGCGAGAACTCCTGGGAGCGGTGGGTGTGCTCGGGGCGGCCGCAGCAGTCGGCGCCCCGGCCACGGCCTGCGCGCCGCCGCAGCCGCCACTCCCGCCGCTGCCGCCCCCGGCCGATCCGCTGGATCTCCTGTTCCCGCCCGACGCCCGACGTCGGATCGTCACCGTCCGGCCCCGCAACCCGTCGGCGCCGCCGGTGCTGGATCAACCCGGCACGCGTTCGGCGCTCATCGTCGGTGGTGGGATCGCCGGACTGTCGGCCGCGCTCGAGTTGGCCGAACGCGGCTACTCCGTGGTGGTGCGCGAGGCGGACGAGGTCGCGGGTGGTCGACTCGCGACGCGTGACCTGGATCCGGGACTCGGGCGGACCTTCCGGGTCGAGCACGGGCTCCACATGTGGTTCGACAACTACCGGACCTTCGCGGACATCCGCCACCGGCTGGGGGTGAACGACCGGTTCCGGCCGTACGACCAGGTCGACTTCGTCTTCCGTGACCACCTGCCCGAGCGACTCGAGTCCACGCCCAAGCTCTTCCCGTTCAACCTGGCCGGCATCGTGGACCGTTCGCCCAACCTGGAGTGGCCCGACGTCTTCGGGAGCCTCGGGATCTTCGGGGACCTGCTCGGCTTCACCATGCGCAACCTCTACGAGCGGCTCGACGAGGTGAGCTTCCTCGAGTGGATCGAGCGCAACCGGGTGAGCCCGGCGTTCCGTGACGTCGTGTTCCTCCCGGCCGCCCACGTGACGCTCAACCGGGTGGCCGACCTGTCGGCGGCCGAGATGCTGTTGTTCCAGCACCTCTACTTCACCTCGCAGCCGTTCGCCTTCGACCGGGACGTCACCACCACCGACCACGCCACGGCGCTGATCGATCCGTGGGTGGCCCGACTCCGGTCGCTCGGCGTGCAGGTACGCACCGGCGCACCGGTGCCCGGGCTGCGCTTCGAGTCCGGCCGGGCCGTCGGTGTGATCGGCGAGCCGGAGCGCTACGACTGGGTCGTACTCGCCACCGACGTCGGTGGTACCCAGCGTGTGCTCCGTGGATCCGAGGCCGACACGGCGTCGGCCCCCGCCCTGGCCGGTCTCCGCGACGCGGTCGGCCCCCTGGAGGTCGCACCCCCGTACCGGATCCTGCGTGCCTGGTTCGATCGTCCGCTCGCACCGGGCCGTCCCGACGTGATCGAGACCCCGCAACACGACCCGGTCGCGCTGATCTGCCTGTTCCACCAGCTGGAGGAGGAGAGCCGCGACTGGGCGGCACAGGCCGGGGGCTCGGTCGTCGAGTTCCACCTCTACTCCCTCGACGACGACCTGGCCACGATCGACGAGGACGCCGTCTGGCCCCGGATCCGACCGACTGTTCTGGAGGTCGTCCCCGAACTGCGCGACGCTCGGATGCTCGGGTCCACCGTCGGGACGTACGAGAACTTCACCTCGTTCGCCGTCGGTCAGGGTCGCCGTCGACCCGACCACAACGGGGCGCGTGCCGCCGGACTCGCCAACGTCTCGCTCGCCGGCGACTGGGTGGCCTGCGCGGCGCCGTCCGCGCTGATGGAGCGTTCGGTCCTGACCGGACGACTGGCTGCGAACGAGTGTCTGCTGGCCGACGGTGTGCGTGAGGCCGGCTGGTCGCACGTCAGTTCGGTCGGCCCCACCCGCTGACTGGCGGCGCCGCCGGACGATGTCTCCGGGCCTAGCGTGGCGCCATGAGCATCATCGACCGGTCCCGACTCGGCGACCTGATGGCGGCCGAGACCCGCACCTTCGTCGAGCGACACCCCCGCTCCGCCGAGCTCCACGAACAGGCCCGACGGTCGCTGCTCGCCGGTGTCCCCATGAACTGGATGACCCGGTGGCCGGGCCCCCATCCGGTGTTCGTCGACCACGCCGAGGGGGCCCGGTTCACCGACGTGGACAACAACACCTACGTCGACCTCTGCCTGGGGGACACGGGCGCCATGACCGGTCACTCGCTGCCGGTCACGGTGGATGCGCTCACGGCGCAGGCGCCCCGCGGGATCACGACGATGTTGCCGAGCGATGACGCCGTCGCCGTCGGCGACCAGCTCCGGGAGCGGTTCGGCCTTCCGGTCTGGCAGATCGCCATGACGGCGACGGACGCCAACCGCTTCGTGCTGCGACTGGCCCGTCACGCCACCGGGCGGCGCAAGGTGCTCGTGTTCAACTGGTGCTACCACGGGACGGTCGACGAGGCGCTCAACGTCCTCGACACGGACGGTCGCGTCGTGCCGCGACCCGGCAACACCGGCTGGGCCGTGGACCCCGCCGAGTTCGTGGAGGTCGTCGAGTTCAACGATGTCGACGCGCTGCGGGCCGTCCTCGAACGCGGGGAGGTGGCGGCCGTGCTCGCCGAGCCGGCGTTGACGAACATCGGGATCGTGCCGCCCGACCCCAGCTACCACGACGAGTTGCGCCGGCTGACACGCGAGACCGGCACCCTGCTCGTGATCGACGAGACCCACACGATCTGCGTCGGCCCGGGCGGTGCCACGCGGGCGTGGGGGCTGGAGCCCGATCTGTTCGTGATCGGCAAGCCGATCGGCGGCGGGGTGCCGTGTGCCGCCTACGGGATGACCGCCGAGGTCGCTGCGAGCGTCCTGGAAGCCGCGAGCGGCGAGGACGCGGACGTGTCCGGGATCGGTGGCACCCTCACCGCGAACCCGCTGGCGCTGGCCGCGGTCCGGGCGACGCTCGATGGGGCGCTGCGCGAACAGGACTTCGCCGTGAGCATCCCGCTGGCCCAGCGCTGGGCCGAGGGCGTGCAGTCGGTGATCGACGCCCACGACCTTCCGTGGACCGTGCACCGGCTGGGCAGTCGGGCCGAGTACTGGTTCTGTCCGCCACCCCGGAACGGCGGCGAGGCCGCCGCTGCCATCGACCACGACCTGGACGCGTTCCTGCACCTGTGGTGCCTCAACCGCGGGATCCTGCTCACCCCGTTCCACAACATGGCGCTGTTCTGCCCGGCCCACACCGCCGACGACGTCGACCTGCACACCGAGGTGTTCGGCGGCGCCGTCGATGCGCTCACGAGGTGAGCCGGCTGCGGGGTGTTCCTCCTGCCGCGTACGATGCGCCGATGGGCGCCCGACGGGTGCGACGAGTGACGACCTGAGGGGGCCGAGATGAGCGAGCCGATGCGCTACCTGCTGGACGACGACGAGGTGCCGACCACCTGGTACAACGTCGTGGCCGACCTGCCCGCACCGCCGCCACCGGCGCTGCACCCTGGGACGCTGGAGCCGGCGGGTCCGGACGACTTCGCCCCGCTGTTCCCGATGGACCTCATCATGCAGGAGGTCACCCAGGACCGGTTCGTGGAGATCCCGGGCGAGGTGATGGACGTCTACCGACTGTGGCGGGCGACCCCGCTCCATCGGGCCCGCCGGCTCGAGGCGGCGCTCGGGACGCCCGCTCGCATCTACTACAAGTACGAGGGCACCAGCCCGGCCGGGTCGCACAAGCCCAACACCGCCGTCCCGCAGGCGTACTACAACGCCAAGGCGGGCGTTCGGAAGCTCACGACCGAGACCGGCGCCGGCCAGTGGGGGACGGCGCTGTCCTTCGCCTGCCAGATGTTCGGACTCGAGTGCGAGGTGTGGCAGGTCCGGGCCAGCTACGACCAGAAGCCCTACCGGCGGGCGATGATGCAGGCGTTCGGCGCGACCGTCCACCCGTCTCCCTCCGACGCCACCGAGTACGGGCGGTCGCTGCTCGCCGCCGACCCCGACAACCCGGGGTCGCTCGGCATCGCGATCTCCGAGGCCGTGGCGGTCGCCGCCCCGGATCCCGAGGTCCGCTACGCACTCGGCTCCGTGCTCAACCACGTGCTCATGCACCAGACGGTGATCGGCGAGGAGGCGCTCCTCCAGATGGCCAAGGCGGGCGACACGCCGGACCTCATCATCGGGTGCACCGGCGGCGGGTCGAACTTCGCCGGGCTGACCTTCCCGTTCCTGCGGGAGAAGCTGGCGGGCAACATCTCGCCCGTCATCCGGGCCGTGGAGCCGGCCGCGTGTCCGTCGCTCACGAGGGGCGTGTACGCGTACGACTTCGGTGACACCGCCGGGATGACCCCGCTCATGAAGATGCACACGCTCGGCCACGACTTCATCCCCGACCCCATCCACGCCGGCGGCCTCCGCTACCACGGCATGAGCCCGTTGATCAGCCACATCTACGAGCTGGGGTTGATCGAGGCCGAGGCGATGAACCAGACCGACTGCTTCGCCGCCGGTGTGCAGTTCGCCCGCACCGAGGGGATCGTCCCCGCACCCGAGCCGACGCATGCGCTGGCCGCCACGATCGCCGAGGCGCTCGCGTGCAAGGAGACGGGTGAGGAGAAGGTGATCCTGACCGCCCTCTGCGGCCACGGGATGCTCGACATGGCCGCCTACGACAAGTACTTCGAGGGCGAGATGGTCGACTATGACTACCCGAGCGAGCAGGTGGCGGACGCCCTCAGCCGAATCCCGCAGGTGCCGGCCTGAGCGACTCGCCGACCCCCGTCACCCGTTCGACCCCGCCGGTCACGGCGGTGGGACCGGTCCGACCGTCCTGGTGGCGGGTCGCGTTCCTGGCGTGGACCGGATTCGTCTGGATCGGCCGTGTCCGCAACGCGCTCGGCGACGACACGCTGGACGGGGCCGACCGGTGGGGCCCGCTCCTGCTCGCCTGCAGCTTCCTGCTCCCGGCTGCGGTGTTGGCGGTCTTGACGGTCACCGACTGGCGGGGTGGCGCGCCCGCCGGTCGTCGGTCGGCGTCGTCGCGACTGCTCCTGGCGCTGGTGGTGTGGACCACCGTCGTGTGGATCGTGCGCGCCGCCGACATCGCCTTCGGTGGCGACCGCGAGCCGGCGTTCGTGGCGGTGCACGTCGTGCTGGCCGTCGTCTCGATCACGCTCGGCCTGCTCGCCCTCCGAGGTGATTGGCGTTCACCCGTGGGCCGCTCCTGAGGGTTCCCCGGAACCGACATGCTGCACGTCGGGATGCGTGCCACATGTCCGGCCGGGGATGTCACGCGGACGGGTCCCGATGGTGCATGATGCGGTCGTGGCTTCGGCCATGGATGCGTCGTCCTCCCATCCACCCTTCCTCTCCCATGGACGACGTAGCCGAGGATCGTCGCTCACCGGCTTGATGGGGTCCGGTGCGCGGCGGTCCTCAGCACCTCCTCCCGCCGGTCGACGACCGTTCCGGTCGGTCGAGGCGACCGGAGTTCAACCGTCGGCGTTGACCAGGTGGTCCGCCGCCATCCGGAAGTACGACCGGAACCCCTCGTCGAGTGTGGCTGCGTCCTCCTCGGAGAGCCCGAGCCGCTGGCGGTCGAGCGCACCCATGGTGTGGTCGAGCGCGTCGAGCATGGCATCGAGCCAGTGGTCCCGGGCCCCGGAGTCGATCCGGTAGGGGGCGTGGCGCATGCGGAGCCGCGGGTGGCCGCGCTCCTCGGAGTACGTGCCGGGTCCTCCCCAGTACTGGGCCAGGAACATCGACAACCGCCGGGTCGCCGGCCCGAGCTGCTGCTGGTCGGGGTAGAGGGCGAGGAGGGTGGGGTCGTTGCGCACGCGGTCGTAGAAGCGCCCGGCCAGGTCGTCGAAGAACGGCTGCCCGCCGACGGAGCGGTAGACGCTCGCCACATCGGCCGACTCGTCCTGGCTGCTCGCCGCCGGTGCGGTCCGTTCCCCGGCGGCCCGGCCGGGTGCCGCAACCGGGATGCGCAGGCCGGGCCCGCTGGTGTCGCTGACCGGGGGCTCCGGCTGGGACTCCGGCTGGGACTCCGGCGGGGAAGGCGGCTCGACGGTCACCGACTCATGCTGCTCGCCGGGGCGGGCGATCGCCAGCCGCGTCCCGATGGTGGGTCCGCGAGTGGCCGGGCGGTAGCATCCGCACCCGTGGGTCAGCCTGTCTCCGTCATCGAGAAGCGTTCGAGCCGGCCGGGAGTGGTGCGGTTCGAGATCAACCGGGTGCTCACCGGAACCGGGCACGAGCGCTACCGCAGTGACCTGCCGGTGGTGGGGGACCGTCCGCCGGACGTGCTCGCCCGCCGTCTCTTCGAGCGTGGCGGCATCGACCGGATCCACGTGAACTCGAACGTCATCACGCTCGACCTGTCGAAGGGCGCCGACGACACCTCCGGCATCGCCGAGATCATCGGCGACCTCTACACGTACTACCGGCCCGGGGTCGAGGTGCCGACGCCCGAGTCGTTCGGCGCTGCGGCCGAGGCCGACTGAGCCACCCGGGAGACCGGCACCCACTTGCGGGTGACCGAACAGGTGTTCGATACTGCTCCCTGTGAGCGTCGAGCGTCCGGAACGACTCGCAGCCCTGCGTGAGCTGATCGAGCAGGTCCAGCCGGTCGTGGGCGCGCACGAGCGGACCCTCGAGGTGGACCCGCCCGTGCGGGAGCTGCTGCCCCTCGGGGCGTTGCAGCGGGGCACGACCGTCTGGGTGGGCGGCGGCGCCGGGGCCACCTCGCTGGCCATGGCGGTGGTGGCCGGACCCAGCCGGTGCGGGTCCTGGGTCGGTTGCGTGTCGGTGTCCTCGTTGGGTTGGGCGGCGGCGGCCGAGCTCGGTGTCGACCTGTCCCGCGTGGCGGTGGTCCGCGCCGATGGCCCGGACTGGGCGACGGTCGCCGCCACGCTCGTGGACGGGTTCGACGTGGTGCTCTGCGGTCCCGACCACCGTCCCGGCCGGCGTGAGGTGTCCCGGCTCGCCGCCCGTGCCCGGGAGCGCGGGGCGGTCGTGGTGGCCCTGGACGACGCCCCGGACGCCCGGGCGTGGCCCGGGGTGGACCTGCGTCTCCACGTGGACGCCCGGACCTCCGGACGTTGGGACGGGGCGGGTCGGGGGTGGGGGGCGCTGCGGTCACGGGCGATCACCGTGGTGGCCTCGGGTCGTCACGGGGTGGACCGCTCCCGGCGGGTGGAGCTGCTGCTGCCCGGTCCGACCGGGGTTGCGGCATCCGCTTCGGCCGGTGCGCCCGGGTCCGGGACCGAGGTGGCATCGCCCGTTCCGGTCGGTTCGGACCGGGTCGTGCCGTTCCGGGTCCGGTCGGCCTGAGCGGCGGCATCGATCGGTGGGTACCTCGTCGCTGCGGTCGCTGGCCGTGGAGGTCGCGGACTTCCCCGCCGTGGCGCTGGGCCGGCCGGCGGACGTCCCGGTCGCGGTGCTGCGGGCCAACCGGATCGTGGCGGCGTCCGCCGCCGCCCGGAGTCAGGGGGTGGTGCCCGGGCTCCGGCGTCGTGAGGCCCAGTCCAGGTGCCCCTCCCTCGAGCTGCACGCCCACGACGACGCCCGTGACGCCCGCTCCTTCGAGCCGGCGCTGCAGGCGCTGGAGGACCTGGCGCCCCGGGTGGAGGTGGTCCGGGCCGGCCGCTGCGTGGTGCCGACCCGTGGGCCGTCCCGCTACCACGGTGGGGATCGCGCGTTGAGCCGGCTCGTCCTGGATCGGGTCCGGAGTGCCCTCGACGTGGACATGGACGTCCGGGTGGGGGTCGGTGTCGCCGACGGTCCACGGGCCGCCCAGATCGTGGCGGTGGAGGCGGCCCGCTCCGGCGAGCCGGTCGTGGTGCCCCCCGGGGCGACGGCCGACCACCTCGCCCCGCTGCCCGTTCGGGTCCTGGAGGGGGTGCTGGACCCCGATGCGCTGGCGGGCCGGGTCGGGGTCACGTCCGGCGGGACACCGGGCGGCGAGCGCTTCGCCGACCTGCTCCGTCGGCTCGGCATCCGGACGGTCGGCCACCTGGCTGCGCTCCCGGCGCCCGACGTCTCGGCCCGGTTCGGTGGTCTCGGTCGGGCCGCCCACCAGGTGGCGACCGGTCGTGAGACGGTGCCGGCCGACGTGGTCGAGGCACCGGTGGACCTGTCGGTCGTCGGTGACGTGGACCCTCCGGCGGACCGGGTGGACCGGGTTGCGTTCGTCGCCAAGGTGCTCGCCGACCAGCTCGACGACCGGCTGGGTGGGCGGGGGTTGGCCTGCACCCGTGTGCTGGTGCGGGTCGAGACCGTCGACGGCGAGCAGCTCGAGCGGCTCTGGCGGCACGAGGGGGTGCTCACCCCCTCGGCGATCGCCCAGCGGATTCGGTGGCAGCTCGACGGGTGGCTCCGATTCCGGCAGCGGTCCGGCCTGTCCGAGGGCGGCGTCTGTCGCATCGGTCTCGTCCCCGACCAGGTGGTGGCGGACGCCGGTCGCCAACTCGGGCTCTGGGGAGGCTCCGACGACTCCACCGAGCGGGCCCTGCGGGCGCTGGCCCGGCTCCAGGGCCAGCTGGGGGTGGACGCCGTGCTGGTCCCGGAGTGGGCGGGGGGTCGATCACCGGGCGAGCGGGTCCGCGTGGTTCCGTTGGAGGGGGTCGACCTCTCCGGGCGGGCCGGGCCGCCGGTCGCCCCCTGGCCGGGATCGCTGCCGTCGCCGTCGCCCAGTCGGATCTGGTCGACGCCCCGGGAGGTGGAGGTGCTCGGGGCGGACGGTCTCCCGGTCCGGGTCAGCGGGCGCGGCCACCTGAGTTCCATGCCGACCCGTTGCCGTCTGGACGGCCGGGCGTGGGTGGTGGTGCGTTCGTGGGCCGGCCCGTGGTGCAGCGACGAGCGCTGGTGGGACGCCACCGCGCATCGCCGTCGGGCCCGGATCCAGGTCGTGGTGGGCGCCCCGGAGGGTGACCCGTCGCCGGAGGCCGCGCACCTGCTCACCCTCGAGTCGGGGACATGGTGGCTGGAGGCCACCTGGGATTGACCGTGGCTGGCTTGCACTGGCCGGATTCTCAGAGGGGGCTGCCGCCGGGGAGCCGAACCTGAGAGACTGGACGGGTCGCCGTTCCGACGAGCGGAACGCCGATCGTCACCGGACCACGAACCCGACAGGAGCACCATCAGCATGGCCGACGCCCCCGAAGCCCGGATCCTGATCGTGGAGGACGAGGAGGCGCTCGCCGACGGTGTCGCCCGGGGCCTGACCGCCGAGGGCTTCGAGGTCGCCATCGCCCACGACGGGCTGACCGGCCTGGAGCAGGCCCGCAGCGAGGACATCGACGCGATCGTCCTGGACATCATGTTGCCGGGCATGAACGGCTACCGGGTCTGCCAGACCCTGCGCGACGAGGGGGTGGGCACGCCCATCCTGATGCTCACGGCGAAGGACGGCGAGTACGACGAGGCCGAGGCCCTCGACACCGGTGCCGACGACTTCCTGTCCAAGCCCTTCAGCTTCGTGGTGCTCGTCGCTCGGATCCGGGCGCTGCTGCGACGCTCGACCGACGGCCGAGGGCAGCCGTTGGTGATCGGCGACCTGATGCTCGACCCGATCTCGCGGACCTGCCACCGGGGCGAGACCCTCATCTCGTTGACGACCCGGGAGTACGAGCTGCTCGAGCGGCTCATGCGACGGCCGGGTCAGGTCATCGACAAGCAGGACCTGCTCGAGCAGGTGTGGGGTGAGGACTTCGAGGGCGACCCGAACGTGGTCGAGGTCTACCTCGGCTACCTGCGCCGCAAGCTCGACCGCCCGTTCGGCCGCAACGACATCCGCACCGTCCGGGGGGCCGGCGACCGGATCGGGAGCGAGGACCGTGGCTGAGGCCCCGTCGCCGCGGCGGCTCTCGCTCGGCGACCGGTGGCGGAACTCGGTCCGGTTCCGCTCGACGGCGATCGTCGTGGTCATGGTGGGGGCGTCGCTGACGGTCGGGCTGTTCGTGATCGACCAGTGGTTGACCACGGCGCTGCGCAACGACGTCACGAGCCGGAGCGGCCGGGTGGTCGAGTCGATGGCCGACGCGTTGGTCCAGGGTCAGGTTCCCGCCGAGTTGTTCTCGTCGCCGGCCGAGTTCCAGCAGCGGATCGGCGCCGGCACGGGGGTCGGGCCGATGGGTTCCCTCGACGACCTCGAGGACGTGATCTCGTCGACCTACTTCTACCTGGACGGCCCGGCGTTCTCGCAGCTCAAGGTGCGTGGCGTCGACGCCCAGGGGCGGCTCGTCCTCTTCGGCCGGGACGGCCCCATGCTGCCCTCGCCCGACGAGGCCTTCGAGGTGACCCGCACCGTGCCGACCCGATGGGGCGACCTGACGATCCACGCCGTGTCGTCGGTCGGTGACGTCGACCGTTCCGTGGCGGCGTTCCGCAACGTGCTGGTGCTGATGTTCACCGTGCTGACCCTGGCCGCCGGCTACCTGACCTGGAAGATGACCGGCGTGGCGCTGGCCCCGGTGGCCGAGATGACCCGCCGGGTGCGGGAGATCACCACCACCGGCAACCTGGAGGCGCGGGTGCCCGTGTCGCCGATCGGTGACGAGGTGACGGACCTGGGCCAGACGCTGAACGCCATGATCGACCGGGTCGAGTCGGCCTCCAAGCGACAGCGGGAGTTCGTCTCCGACGCCAGCCACGAGCTCCGCTCACCCATCTCCTCGATCCGGGCCCAACTGGAGTCGGCGCTCCGGGTTCCCGACCAGCAGGACTGGCCCGACGTGGCGGCGGTGGTGCTGGCCGAGGATCTCCGGCTCGAGCACCTCGTCAACAACCTCCTGGCGCTGGCCAAGATCGAGGAGGGGCGCATCGCGCCACGGGCCGAGGTCGACCTGGACGAGATCGTGCTGGCCCAGCGTCCACGGATGACGACCGTGTCGCTCGATCTGGCGGGCGTGTCGGCCGGGCGCGTCTGGGGCAACGAGGGCGAGTTGACGAGCGTGGTCCGGAACCTCATGGACAACGCCGCCCGGCACGCCGAAGCGCAGGTGCAGGTATCGCTCCAGCAGGCCGGCCCCGGGGTGGTGCTGCGCGTCGGGGACGATGGCCCGGGGGTCCCCGTCGAGCAGCGCGCGTCGATCTTCGAGCGGTTCGCCCGACTCGACGCCGGCCGGGAGCGGGACGCCGGTGGCGCAGGTCTGGGCCTGGCGCTGACGAAGCGGATCGTGGAGCAGCACGGCGGCCGGATCTCGGTGGAGGACAGCCCGCTCGGCGGCGCCGGGTTCGTCGTCGCCCTCCCGTCGGCGGCCTGGTCCATGGGGGTCGACCCGGGGGTGTCGAGCGAGGTCGATGAGGATCTCGACCCGGACCCCGATGACGGCGCTTCCGGTGACGGGGCCCCGACGGACGCCGTTCAGGAGGTGCCGGCGACGACCGGGACGTGAGCGCCGTCGGCGCGGGTCCGGCGCTCGACGAGTCGCTCGAACGCCGCAGTCGGCAGCGGCGGCGCGTACAGGAACCCCTGCACGACGTCGCAGCCGGCCTGGGCCAGCATGTCGCGCTGGGCCTC
>SXMI01000307.1 GCA_005777415.1 Actinomycetota bacterium
GACCACGCCGCCCTGCTCCGGTCGATCCGGGTGCACGGTTCCGGCACCCACAAGTACGACAACGCCCGGATCGGGATCAACGGCCGACTCGACACGGTCCAGGCCGCGATCCTGAGGGTGAAGCTGTCGGTCTTCGCCGATGAGCTCGTGTCCCGGCAGCGGGTGGCCGACCGCTACGCGGCGGGACTGGGTGACGTGCTCGACGTGCCCCGGCTCGACGAGGGGTGCACCTCGGCCTGGGCGCAGTACACCCTGCGACTCGCCGACCGCGACGGCGTGGCCGCAGCACTGCAGGCTGACGGTGTGCCGACGGCCGTCTACTACCCCCGGCCGCTGCACCAGCAGACCGCGTACCGGGACTTCCCGTCCGCCGTGGGCGGGCTCCCGGTCTCCGAACAGCTCGCCGGAGAGGTCCTGAGCCTGCCGATGCACCCCTACCTGTCCGAGGCCGACCAGGACGCCGTGGTGGGCGCGGTCCGGCGCGCCGTCGGGGCCTGAGTGCGGGTCGCATTCCTCTGCATCAACTACGCCCCGTCGGTCGGTGGCGCGCAGGAACTGGTCCGCCGGCTCGCCGAGGGGCTGGTCGGCGCCGGCCACGAGGTCCGGGTGGTGACCACCGACACCATGCTGGCGCCCGCGTCGCCCGACGCCGGTCGGCTGCCGGTCGGCGTGGAGGTCATGGCCGGGGTGGAGGTGCACCGGCTACCGGTCGCCCGTCGGAGTCAGGACCTGCTCCGGGCGGGGCGGCGCCTCGGGGCGCGCCTCGGCCGAAGGCTCCGGCCGACCGTCCTGTCCTACGGGCCCTGGGGTCGACGGTTGTGGATCGCTGCGCTGGACGCGGCCGCGTGGGCCGACGTCGTCGTCGCCACCTCGGCGCCGTTCACGACCATCCCGGCGGCCGTGCGCGCCGGTCGGCGGACCAGCACCCCGGTGGTGGCGGTCCCGCTGCTGCACCTCGACGACTGGACGCCCGGTCGGTCGGTGCTGGATCCGCTGCGGGCGGTGACGCAGGTGGTGGCGCTGACCACCTCCGAACGAGACTGGATGGTCGGGGCCGGGGTGGAGGGGCGCCGCTGTGTGGTGCTCCCGCCCGGAGTCGATCCGGTCCCGGGTGTGCCGCCGGTGCCGGACGCCTCGGCCGCACGCGCCCGACTGGGACTCGACGAGCGCCCGACCGTGGCGGTCATCGGTCGCATCGCTGCCACCAAGGGGATCGACACGCTCCTGGCGGCGGCACCGGAGGTGCTGCGTGCCTGTCCGGAGGCGCAGTTCCTGGTCGCCGGTCGGCGAACCGGCTGGTCCGGGCTGGACGCACTGCTGGCCGCGGCTCCGCCGGGGGTGGCCGAGCGGGTCGTCGTCCGCCACGACTTCGACGACTCGGAACGGGCCGACGTGTTCGCCGCCGCCGACGTGGTCGCCTTCCCGTCCCGTGAGGAGTCCTTCGGGCTCGTCGTCCTGGAGGCCTGGGCCGCCGGTCGGCCGGTCGTCGCCGCGGCCGGACCGGCGGTTTCGAGCGTCGTGCGCGACGGCGTGGACGGACGGCTCGTCCCCGTCGACGATCCGGCTGCGCTCGCGGAAGCGGTGGGGGCGTACCTGGCCCGTCCGTCGGTCGCAGCGGAGGCGGGTCGGGCCGGCATGGAGCGGGCGGCGGGCGAGTTCGGCTGGGACGTGGTGATCGACCGGTGGACGGCGCTGCTCGGCGACGTCGTGTCGGGACGGGCCGCGGCCGGAACGGGGGTGGGCTGAGATGTGCGGGATCACGGGGATGCTGGTCCGGGACGGGTTGTCGGACCTGGACCGGGCCGAGGTCGACGCGCTGTGCGATCTGATGGCCCGGCGGGGACCGGACGACTCCGGTGCCTGGGACGACGGCCGGGTGTGCGCCCTCGGGTTCCGGCGGCTGTCGATCATCGACCTGTCGCCGCTCGGGCACCAGCCGATGGTGACCGAGGACGGGACGCACGCGCTGGTGTTCAACGGCGAGGTCTACAACTTCCGGGAGCTCCGTCGGGAGCTCGAGGCGGACGGGGTCGGCTTCGTCTCGACGAGCGACTCCGAGGTGGTGCTGCGGGCGCTCGCCCGGTGGGGGAGGGCGGCGCTGGAGCGGTTCAACGGCATGTTCGCTCTGGCCTGGTTCCAGCGCGACTCCGCCACGCTGACGCTGGCCCGGGATCCGGTGGGGATCAAGCCGCTGGCCTGGTGGTGGTCACCCGAGGCGTTCGTGTTCGGTTCCCAGTACGACCAGGTGGTCCGCCACCGTCGCTGCGACCGGGCCGCGGTGGACCCCGCTGCGCTGCACCTCTACCTGCGGCTGGGTTACCTGCCCGGCCGCTACGGCCTGATCGAGCACACCGGTCAGGTCCCGGCGGGCCACACGCTCGAGGTGCGACCGGGCGGCACGCCGGAGCTGCGGCGGTTCCGTCCCCGGTTCCGGGCCGCCGAGCCCTCGTCGCGACTCGCCTCGGGTGAGGTCGTCGACGCGGTCGCCGAGACCGTGGCCCGGGCGGTGGACCGTCAGCGGGTCAGCGATGTCGAGGTGGGCGCCTTCCTGTCCGGCGGGGTCGACTCGCCGCTGGTCACCGCGTGCCTGCAGGAGGTCACCGATCACCCGGTGCCGACCTTCACCATCGGCACCGACGACCCGGCCAGCGACGAGACGGCACCGGCGGCGGAGTACGCCCGTCTGCTCGGGGTGGACCCGCACGTCCGTCGCATCGACGGGGCCGGCGCGCTCGCGCTGGTCGACGACGTGGCGGCAGCCAACACCGAACCCTTCGGGGACTACTCGTCGTTCCCGACGCTGCTCGTGTCGCAGCTCGCGGCCGAGTCGGTCAAGACGGTCCAGTCGGGCGACGGCGGCGACGAGCTGTTCTGGGGGTACCCGCGCTTCACCAAGGTCGCCGATGCGGCCCGCTGGTTCCGCTGGCCCCGGCCGGTGCGGGCGACGGCCTACGGGGCGACCAAACCGCTGCCGGTGTCCCGACGGCCGGCCCGGGGCGTCCTGTTCCCGACGCTCGGGGACTGGTACCTGGACGCCCACTCGGGCCTGCGTGAGCGGGACTTCCGCGTGATCGCCCCCGGCCTGGTGGCGCTGCCCGACGATCTGGGGTCCTTCGACCTGTCGGGGGTGCCCGGACGGGACGCGCTCCTGCAGTGGATGCGCGTCAACGAGCTCGACGTCCACCTGCAGATGGTGCTGCAGAAGGTGGATCGCGCGGCGATGTACCACTCGCTCGAGGTCCGGGTCCCCCTGCTCGACCTGGAGCTCCTCGAGCTGGCCGAGCGGGTCGATCCATCGGACTGCGTCGCCGGCACGACGGGCAAGCTGCCGCTCCGCGGTGCGCTGGCCCGGCGGGTGCCGCCGGAGTCCATCCCGGTCCCCAAGAAGGGCTTCACCGTGCCCATGGCGGCCTGGTTGCGCGACGCCCTGCGACCGCTGGTCGAGGAACTGCTGCTGGATCGTGACCCCTTCCCGTCGGGGGCCTTCGACCGCTCGGCGCTGCGGACCTGGTTCGAGGACCACCGCTCGGGTCGCCTGGACCTCCACCGCGGCGTGTGGAACCTGCTCGCGCTGCAGCTGTGGGCGGACCGGCACCTGCGGCCGCTGCCCGGGCGCGGCGACGGGGCGGCGTGATGGCCCGGGTGACCCTGGTGGTCAACGGGTTCGACTCGGCGTCGGAGACGTTCCTCGTGTCGCTCGTGGAGGGCCTCCGGCGCCACGGCCACGAGGTGACGGTCCACGGGCTCCTCGAGGGCCGGACGAGCACGCGACCCGGCCCGGGTCGGTCGTCGGGTCTGCCGGCGCTCGCGTCGCCACGGGGCGTCCTGGCGGCGGTCGCGTTCGTCCTGCGCCACCCGGGCCTGACCGGCCGGCTCACCCTGCGGGCGCTGCGCCGGTGGGGTCCCGGCACCCGGGCGCTGCGGGCCGTGCTCCAGGCGGCGCCCGTGGTGGCGACGGACCCGGAGGTCGTGCACGTGTCGTTCAGCCCGATCGCCGTCGAGCTCGACGACGCCCTCGGGTTGCTCGACCCCGGCACCTCCGTCGTCGTGTCGTGCCGCGGATCCGGTGAGCTGGTCCGCCCGACGCTCGTCCCCGGTGCCGCCGCGGCCCTGGGCGAGGCCCTCGGACATGTGACCGCCGTGCACGTCGTGGCCGATGCCGTCGGGGACGTCGTCCGGTCGCTCGGGGTGCCCGACGAACGGGTCCACCTGATCCGCCCCGCCGTGGACGTGGAGCGGTTCTCGCCCCGACCCGGTGGCCGGACCGCAGCGGTGGACGGCCCGCCGGTGGTCGTCTCCGTCGGCCGGCTGCACTGGGTCAAGGACCAGGCCACGCTGGTGCGTGCCTTCGCCGAGGTGCGACGGCACCACCCCCAGGCTCGGCTGGTGCTGGTCGGCGACGGGCCGGAGCGGGAGGCGCTGGTGTTCCTCGTGGACCAGTTGGGTCTGGGGGACTCGATCGAGCTGACCGGATCGGTGCCGCCCGACCGGGTCCGCGAACAGCTCGAGACGGCGACGGTGGCGGTCTGTTCGAGCCGGTCCGAGGGCACGAGCAACGCTGTCCTCGAGGCGATGGCGCTCGGGGTTCCGGTCGTCTCGACCCGCGCCGGCGGCATGCCCGAGGTGCTCGTGGACGGGCAGAACAGCCTGCTGTGTCCCGTCGGTGATCCCGGTAGCCTGAGCACGGCGATCGACCGGGTCCTGTCGGATCCGGACCTGGCCCTCCGGTTGGGCCGGGCCGGGAGGGAGACCGTCACGAAGGGGCACGACGTGGGAACACAGCGGGAACAGTTCGCCCGGATGTACGAGGCGCTCGGGTGAGCACCGAGGAGGCGACCGGGCCGGTCTCGGACCCCTTGACTGCCGATGCGACTCCCGACGCGGTCGAACCGACGCCCGAGCGTGTGGCCACGGCCGCGGAGCAGTTGTTCGGTGACCCCACGCCCGGGGACCAGCCGATGCTGCCGGCCATCAGGAAGCTCTTCCGCGGCGAGGAGCCGGGACTGGTCGGGGTGGGCGTGGCCTCGTTCCTGGGCGGTCTCTGCGAGGCGACGCTGCTCGTCCTCATCGCCAACCTGGCCCTGTCCATTGGCGGTGACACGCTCGCCGACCAGCAGGCGTCCCTGTTCGGCCTGGGGACCCTGCCGGTCCGCACCCTGTTCGTGGTCGCCCTCGCCCTCACGGCGCTGCGGCTCGGCCTCCAGTACGTGGCGTCCCGGCTCGGCGCCCGCACCACGGCCCGCCTGACCCAGCGTCTCCGGAACGGGACGTTCGAGGACTTCGTCAGCGCCTCCTGGGAGGTGCAGTCGGCGGTGCCGGAGGCGGCGGTGCAGGACCTCCTGCAGCGGCACCTGGCCAAGACCCAGGCCGCCGTGATCAGCGTCGGCCTGATCCTGAGCACGGGATTCATGGTGCTGGCGCTGTTGATCTCGGCGTTCGTCGTCGACCCCATCGCCTCGGCGTTGATCGTCGTGTTCGGCCTGGTGCTCTTCGTCGGTCTGCGACCCATGACGATCAAGGCCAAGCGGCTCGGGCGACAGCAGATGCAACAGGGCGTCGTCTACGGGGTCCAGTCCCGCGAGGCCATCGACATGAGCCTCGAGATCAGGTCCTTCGGCGTCAGCAGCGAGGTGGCCGACCGTCTGGACCGGGCGACCCGCAAGGAGATCGCATCGCTGTTCCGGGCCCAGCTCATGGCCCGGATGGTCACCGGCATCTACACCTCGGCGGCGGTGCTCATCCTGCTGGCCGCCCTGGTCGGCATGGACCTGTTCCTGGACCGCCCACTGGCGGCCATCGGTGCCATCGTGGTCGTGCTGATCCGTGCCCTGAACCAGACCAGCGGCCTGCAGGCCGCCTACCACGGTCTGGGCGACCTGGTCCCCTACATCGACCGCCTCTTCGCCGAGCGGGAGTTCTTCCGGGCCGCCCGCCCGCCCTCCGGGTCGGTGCGCCTCGACCGCGTGGGGGCGATCAGCTTCCGGGACGTCGGCTACTCCTACGACGAGCGCTCCTCGGCCCTCGACGACCTGAGCTTCGACGTCGGGGCCGGCGAGGCGGTCGGGATCATCGGGCCCTCGGGCAGCGGCAAGTCGACGCTGATCCAGTTGCTGCTCCGCCTGCGCCACGCCCAGCGCGGGACCTACACCCTCGACGGGGTGCCCGCCGGCGACGTCGACGACGACTCCTGGTTCGACCTGGTGTCGTTCGTGCCGCAGGACTCCCGGACCTTCGACGACACCATCGCCAACAACATCGCCTTCTTCCGACCTGATGTCACCCAGGAGCAGGTCGAGGCCGCAGCCCGACGGGCGCACGTCCACGACGAGATCATGGCGATGCCCGACGGCTACCAGACGGTGCTCGGCAGTCGTGGCGGCTCGCTCTCGGGGGGCCAGCGTCAGCGGGTGTGCATCGCCCGGGCGCTCGTCACCAACCCGTCCATGCTCGTGCTCGACGAGCCGACGAGCGCGCTCGACATGCGTTCGGAGTCGCTGGTGCACGAGACGCTCGCCGAGCTCAAGGGTCGGGTGACGCTGTTCGTGATCGCGCACCGGCTGTCGACGCTCAACACCTGCGACCGGATCATGGTGCTGCGGGACGGTCGGTTGCAGGCCTTCGGCACCCGGGCGGAGCTCGAGCGTGACGACGAGTTCTACCGGGAGGCGATCGCGCTCTCCCAGGTCAAGAGCTGACCCGGCCCGCCCCGTAGGCGTTCAGGAACACGCGGATCTGCCGGCTCAGGTCCAGGTCCCGGTCGGCGCGGTCGGCCGCTGCGAGTCCCAGGTGGTGACGTTGCTCGGGGTCCGCCGCCAGCCCGGCCAGGTGCTCCGCCATGGTCTCGTGGTCGCCGACGTCGACCAGGACGCCGTCGACACCGTCGTCGACCACCTCGTCCATCCCGCCGCACCGGGTCGTGACGACCGGTCGCCCGGCGGCCATCGCCTCCAGCACCGCGTTGGAGATGCCCTCGCTCAGGCTCGGGAGCAGCAGGAGGTCGGCCCGGTCGAGCTCGGCCCGGACCTCGTCCTGGTCCCGGGCGCCGAGCAGGGTGGCCCGGTCGCCGAGACCCAGCTCGGCGATCAGGAAGGTGAGCTTGTCCCGCTCCTCGCCCTCGCCGACGATCCGGTAGCGCACGTCGACGCCGCGATCCCGGGCGCCGGCGACGGCCCGGAGCCCGTCGTCGAGTCCCTTCTTCCAGTGGAGTCGTCCCACCGACAGCACCCGGAGCGGGCCGTCGTGGCGGGGGTCGGTCCGTCGGAGCGGGGTGAAGTCGGCCACCGGGACCGCCGGCCGGTTGACGAGGATCCGCTCCGGCGGGGCGCCGAAGCCCTCGACCGTGCGCCGCATGTCGTCGGAGACGCAGTGGATCAGGTCCGCCCGCTCGAACGCCTCGCGCAACTGGGCCGCCCGTCGCGGATCCACGAGCGGCTCGATCTGCTCGGCGGCGCCGCGACAGCTCAGGCCGATCCGCGTCCCTCGTCGCCGCAGGATGTCCACGGCCCGGGCGTAGGTGATGGCGATCCCGGAGAACTCGAAGTGGACCCAGTCGGTGTCCATGGCGGCGACCGGCGCCTGGACCAGCGAAGCGACCGGTGACCGGAGCGACCCCGCGGCGGTGCTGCGGATCCCCCGCGCGACACCGCCCCAGGCTCGGCGGGCGCTGGGCTCGAGTGCTCTCGTCGGTGTCCCCCACGGCAACAGCCCGCTGACCTCGAGACCCGTCGAGGACGCGTCGCCCACGACCGTCGCCGCCACCCGGATGTCCATGCCGGCGTCCCGGAGCCCCGTCAGCTTCCGCCGGATGAACGTCTGGGACGGCGCCGGGAACCGGGAGACCACGGCGGTCAGCGAGGTGACGTGTCGATCGTCCACACCTGCCCCCTGTCGATCGGTTCGCAGCCTGCCACAGACCGACGGTGGAGGCGCGCGTCGGCGGGGCCGGTTCCCGGTCCGGCACCGGTACCATTTTCGGGTGGTGGCGGAGCGCGCGACGGGTGCCGGGGTCCGGGAGCGACGGGCGTGAAGATCGAACGGCGGTTCGCGCACCTGGTGGTGTTCTCCGAGGACGCGATCGCGGACGCGCTGGCCAAGATGGGTCGCAACCAGCGGCGCGTCGTGTTCTGCGTCGACGAGTCCGGGGTGCTGGAGGGCGTCCTGACCGACGGCGACGTCCGCAGGTGGCTGCTGGACGTCGATCCGATCGACCTGGGCCGGTCGGTCCTGGAGGCAGCCAACCCCGACTTCACCTGGGTGCCCGCCGACGCTCCGGCCGACGAGATCGCGGCGGCGTTCTCACCCCGGGTGCAGCAGGTGCCCCTGCTCGACGATCGGGGCCGGTTGGTGGCGGTCGCCGATCGCGACGACGCCCCCTTCCGGGTGGGGGATCGGGTCATCGGTGGTGAGCACCCGACCTGGGTGATCGCCGAGATCGGGATCAACCACAACGGCAGCGTGGCGCTGGGCCGTGAGCTGGTCGAGGCGGCCGCCTCCGCCGGTGCGGATGCCGTCAAGTTCCAGATGCGCGACCTGGCGACCCTCTACCGGGACGGTGGGCGGCTCGACGCCCCCGACGAGGACCTGGGGTCGCAGTACGTCCTCGACCTGCTGGCCCGGTTCGAGCTCGACCCCGATGATCTGTACACGCTCTTCGACCACGCCGTCTCGCTCGGTGTCACTCCGTTCTGCACGGCCTGGGACACCGAGTCGGTGCGGCGACTCGACGAGTACGGGATCCCGGCGTTCAAGGTGGCCTCTGCCGACCTGACGAACCACGAGCTCCTGGTCGCCATGGCGGCAACCGGTCGCCCGATGGTGGTCTCGACGGGCATGTCGAGCGAGTCGGAGATCGTCGACTGCGTGGCCACGCTGCGCTCCGCCGGAGCGTCCTACGCGCTGCTCCACTGCAACTCGACCTACCCCGCCCCCTACCGGGACCTCAACCTCACCTACCTCCACCGGCTCGCCGAGCTGGGAGCGTGCCCGGTGGGCTACTCGGGTCACGAACGCGGTCACCACGTGGCCGTCGCCGCCGTCGCCGTCGGCGCCCGACTCGTGGAGAAGCACTTCACGCTCGACCGGGAGCTCGAGGGCAACGACCACAAGGTCAGCCTGCTGCCCGACGAGTTCGCCCGGATGGTCGCCGAGATCCGGGATGTGGAGGCGTCGCTCGGCACCGACGGTGAGCGGACCCTCAGCCAGGGCGAGCTGATGAACCGCGTCACGCTGGCCAAGAGCCTGGTCGCCGTCGGGGACCTGCGTGCCGGGGACACCGTCCGGCCCGAGGACGTGACCGTGAAGGGCCCGGGCCGCGGGCTGCAGCCGGACCGCCGCGACGACCTGCTGGGCACCCGGCTGCGGCGGGACGTCCCGGCGGGTGACTTCTTCTACGCCACCGACCTGTCGGGTGACGCCGTGGCGCCCCGCCCCTACGGGTTCCGTCGGCCGTGGGGGGTCCCGGTGCGCTACCACGACGTGCGGTCGATCCTGGAGGCGTCCACGCCGGACTTCGTGGAGTTCCACCTGTCCTACAAGGACCTGGACCTGGACCCGTCGCAGTTCCTCGGCGACCTCCCGGCCTGCCGGTACGCCGTCCACAGCCCCGACCTGTTCGCCGGCGACCACATCCTCAACCTGGCGACCGACGATCCGGCACACCGCCGGCGCACGCTGGACGAGCTCCGGCGGACCGTGGACGTCGCCGCCCGCATCGGCGGCTACTTCAGCGGACCGGATCGCCCCGTCCTGGTGGTCAGCATGGGTGGCTTCACCAGCGATCGCCCGGTTCCCGTGGCGGACCGGGCCGCCATGTACGAGCGGGTCGCCGCGTCGCTTGAGGTCGTCGACACCTCGCCCGTGGAGATCCTGGCTCAGACCCTGCCGCCGTTCCCCTGGTACCTGGGCGGCCAGCTCTTCTGCAACCTGTTCGTCGACGCCGACGACACGGCGGCGTTCAGCGACGAGGCCGGGGTCGGGTTGTGCCTGGACGTGTCGCACACCAAGCTGGCGGCGAACCAACGCGGGGCGTCGTTCGCCGAGTGGGTCGAGCTGCTGGCCCCGCGGGCCCGTCACCTCCACATCGTCGATGCCGGCGGTGTCGACGGCGAGGGGCTGCAGATCGGCGACGGCGAGGTCGACTTCGCCGTCCTGCTGGAGCAACTCGACCGTCTGTGTCCGGACGCTGGCTTCATCCCCGAGATCTGGCAGGGTCACCGCAACGGGGGCGAGGGCTTCTGGGTGGCGCTCGACCGGCTCGAGGCGTGGTGGTGAGTCCCGACGGGTCGGTCGTGGCGTTGATCCCGGCCCGGGGTGGGTCCAAGGGGTTGCCACGCAAGAACCTCGCCGACCTCGGCGGCCGCCCCCTGCTGGCCTGGTCCGTCGAGTCGGCGCTGCAGGCGACGACGGTCGACCGGGTGGTGGTCTGCACCGACGACGAGGAGATCGCAGCCGCGGCCCGGTCCGCCGGGGCCGAGGTGCCCTGGGTCCGTCCGGCCGAGCTCGCCACCGACGACGCCGCCGACCTCCCGGTCTTCGAGCACGCCCTCGATCGCCTGAACGCCGTCGGCCCGACCGTGGAGGTGTTCGTCCACCTGCGCCCGACCTCGCCGTTCCGCGAGCCCGGGCTGATCGACCGGGCGGTGGCGATGCTCAGAGCGCACCCCGAGGTCGACTCGGTCCGTTCGGTGAGCCCGGTGGCGAAGACCCCGTTCAAGATGTGGTTCGTCGACGACGAGGGGTTCATGGAGCCGGTCGTCGGGAGCTGGGACGAGGAGTGCTTCAACCAGCCCCGACAGGCGCTGCCGCCGGTGTGGACCCAGGACGGGACCCTGGACGTGGTCCGGGCCGGTGTCGTGCGGGGCGGTTCCATGACCGGTCGCCGGGTGCTGGCGCTCCGTCACGACTCGCCGCTGGTGGACGTCGACACCGCAGCGGATCTGGAGCGGGCCCGGTCGATCGCCGCCCGCTGAGGCCGCCGGTTCCCGCCGGGGTCAGCTGGCAGCAGTGGGACCGAACGTCGGTGGCGTCGCCGCGTCCGCCGGTCGTTCGTCGGCCGGGACGATCCGCCCGTCCGCCGTCACGAGCGCCACGTGTCGGCCGTCGTCACAGGAGCTGCGACACGGCACGCGGAGCGGCACCGGTGAGGTGGTCCGGGCCGGCGTGACCAGGCCGACGGTGTCGGCACCGGACGCCGAACGGAGACCGACGGGGTCCCGGTGGACCGGATCCTCGCCCTCGGCGGGTTCGGCGTCGTCGGCCTCCGGGGGTTCACCCCGATCCATCGCCCGGACCGTCAGGAACGCCAGGCCGAAGGCGAAGGGCACGGCGACGACGCGCAGGTTGGCGTAGAACATCTGGGCCACCGCCCAGAAGATGAACGCCACGGCGAACGGCCGGTCGGCCCGGGACCCGCGGACCGCCCGGATCGCCATCCAGATCAGGACGATGCCGGCGGCGACGCCCGGGATCCCGTGCTCGCCGAGGAGTCGGGTGAACTCCGTGTGGGACGAGGCCTCGTCCTCGCAGTTGTCCGACCGCAGCTGACAGATCTCGTAGGTCAGCCGCTGGTACTTCGTCATACCCGGGCCGACCCCGAAGACGATGTTGTTGGCGAAGATCTGGGTGTCGTTGGCGGCCAGGTCGGTCCGCGACGACTCGGTGTCGGTGAATCGCTTCTCGAACGCGCCACCGGTGAAGTCGGTGAGGAACGGGACGACCACGAAGTAGCCGAGCGCCAGGGCGATCGCCACCACGACCATCACCCGGTTGCGGATCCTCCGGTTCCGGGACTGGGCGATGGCGAGCGCGGACAGTCCGATCGCGGCCGAGAACATGCCGCCCCGGGAGAACGTGAGGAGGCTCTGGATGCTGAAGACCAGGGCCAGGATCCCGGCCAGGTAGCGGGCCACCCGGTTGGTGTCGAAGATCGTCAGGACGATGGCGATCACCACGCCCAGACCCAGGACCGCCGAGACCTGCACGGGCCCGAACCCGCCCGAGGTCAGGAAGTTGGACTGGTCCTTGAACTCGATCGCGTTGCCCTTGGCGAGTTCCGACTGGATCTCGGACAGGGCGATGGCGAGCGGCCCGACGGCCGAGATGAGCGCCGTCCACAGGATGCGCCGGAACTGCTCCGGGGTGGCCCGCACCTGGGACGTGAACGCCACGAAGCAGGCCAGCGCTGCCGGGCCGCTGAGCGCGAAGGCGATCATCTCCCGGGCTTCGGCCCCGGCGGTCCGGATCGTGTTGATGATCGATGGGATGAGCAGCAGGAAGTACAGGACCGCGATGCGCGCCGTGCTGTTGAGCCGGCCGATCGCGAACACGACCACGAACGCCGAGAGCAGGATCATCACGTAGGGGGCCGTCTGGTAGGGCACGGGGGCCTTGACCTGCCGCCACAGCACCTCGGCGCCGATGAGGTAGGCCACGAGGCAGGTCACGACGCCCAGGTTCCGCCTGGCGATCGCGTAGAGCCCGACGAGCACGATCGTGGCGGCCTGGAGGAGCCCGAGTGTCGGGAGGGACTTCATCGCCAGGGACAGGACGACCTGGCCGAGGACGGCCGCAACGAGCAGGGCACCCCGGGGGACCGCCAGCGTGGCGCGGGCTGTCCCGCCCTCGACCCGGGTCCCGTTGCTCGAGGTCGAACCCACGTGCTGGGTCCGAGCGGTCGCAGTCAGTCAGATCACCCCCGCCGTGCTGACGCTCCGCTCAGGGTACCAACCGACCCCTACGGCGGCCACAGGTGGGCGCGGATCGGGTGGTTCGACCCAGTTGCTGGTCGGGCGGGTCGCTGGCCGACCGGTGCTGTCCGAGGCTGCTGCGGCCGGACACCCGGCCCTCGGGGAGTGCGACGCACCGGGAGGTCCGGGGTGTCGCCGGGTACCATCGCTGCGGTGAGTCCGGATCAACCCGGGGTGTTGGACCTGAGCCGGTACCACGGACAGCGCGACATCCAGCACCAGACGTTCCGCTCCGCCTGTTACGCGCCATTCGTGGGGATGTCCTTCGACATGAACGGGGTCGTGTCGGTGTGTGCCTTCACTCGGACGACCCCCATCGGCCAGGTCGGTCAGGACTCCCTGCTCGACATGTGGCGCGGACCGACGGTCCGGGCGCTCCGACGGGCCGTCGAACGAGACGACCTCGCCCACGCGTGCACCCGGTGTGCCGAGGAGATCGCCGGCGGCAACCTCTCGGGGGCTCTGGCCGCCGGGTTCGACCGATTCACCGCCCACCATCACCCGGAGTGGCCGACCCGGATGGAGTTCGCCCTCAGCAACTCCTGCAACCTCCAGTGCGTCATGTGTGCGGGTGAGTTCTCCTCGTCGATCCGGGCCCACCGAGAGGGCCTGCCGCAGCTCCCGCAGCGCTATGGCGACCAGTTCATCGAGGAGCTGACTCCGTTCCTGCCGCATCTCGACCAGGCCCGGTTCCTGGGTGGCGAACCCTTCCTCGCCGAGATCAACTTCCGCATCTGGGAGCGGCTGATCGACCTCGGGCTCGGGGTGGAGTGCAACGTGACCACGAACGGAACCCAGTGGTCGCCCCGGGTGGAGCGTGTGCTCGATGCGTTGCCGTTCTCCGTCGGCATCTCGATCGACGGTCTGCGGCCGGAGACGGTCGAGTCGATCAGGGTCGGTGTCGACCACGAGCGGCTGATGACCAACGTCCAGCGGTTCGTTGCGTACCGGGACCGGACCGGGGCGTCACTCAGCCTCACGTACTGCCTCATGGTCCAGAACGTCGCCGAGTTCGTCGACTTCCTGCTGTTCGCCGAGGAACTCGAGTGCTCGGTGTTCGTGAACACGGTCCGACACCCGCCAGCGAACAGCCCCTACCTGCTCGGTGCTGAGGAGTTGGCCGAGGTCGTGGCCATGCTCGAGACGCAACGGGCAGCCACGTCGAGCCGGCTCACCCGGAACCTGGGCGTCCTCGACGGCCAGATCGAACGGCTGCGCAGCCAGCTCGCCGACCTGCGATCGGGTGAGCCGGGGCCGTCTGCTGTCCTCGAACGTTCCGCTCGGGCGGTGGATCTGCTCGAGGAACTGGTCGACCCGTCCCTGAGCGAGGTCGCGCTGATCGACGCGTTGCGAGCCCGCTCGGTCGACAACCGGGTCGACGTGGTCCGGGCCGACCACGAGGATCGGGTCGCGGTCGGTGATCGCTACGTCGAGTTGGACCTGACCAACTGGGTGGGGCGTCCGGCGAGCGCCCTGCACGCCGAGCTCGCGGACCGGATCGGACGCCGATTGGATCTTGTGGCCTCCACCGCCCGGGATGGCACGGTCGGACGGGTGATGACCTTCACCGCGTCGGGTCGTTCGCCGACCGTGGTGGCGTTGCTCGTCCGGCGCGGGCCAGCTCCATGGGCCACCTCTCGGTTCGCCGCAGTCGTGGAGTGTGGTGAGCCGTTGGCGACGACGGTTCAGCTGCGGTGACCGTGGCTGCTCAGTCGCATGGCCGCTACCGTTAGATCGGTCGAGCGGGCTGGCGGCCCCACGAGGTGTTCGGGTGAGCAGGATGATTCACTTCCGGGAGCGTCGTTGAGCGGTCCGTCCTCGGTGTGCTTCGCCCCGCACTCGGCGCTGTACCTCCGGCCGGACGGCTTGGTGCACGCCTGCTGCGTGACGGGGTTCTCGGTCGGGACGGTTCACGGCCCGGAGCGACAGTCGCTCCGGGAGATCTGGGACGGCGCGGCCCTGTCGGCCCAGCGGCAGGCGTTGGAGCACGGTGCGTTCGACCTCGGCTGCAAGGAGTGTGAGTTCGTGGCTGAGTCAGGCGGTCGTGCGGCTTCGCTGGCCGTCAACTTCGACCGGTTCGCGGAGGGGGCTCCGCACCGGTTCCCGAAGCTGCTCGACCTGGCCCTCTCCAGCCGGTGCAATCTCCAGTGCGTGATGTGCAACGGCGGTCTGTCCTCCGCCATCCGGACCCAGCGTGAGGGTCTGCCACCGCTCCCGGACTGCTACGACGACCGGTTCTTCGAGGAGCTCGACGAGTTCCTCCCGCACGTCGAACGCCTCCAGTTCAAGGGTGGTGAGCCCTTCCTGGCTCGCGAGAACCGGCGGATCTGGGACCGGCTCATCGATCTCGGGGCCGCCCCCGAGGTCACCGTCACCACGAACGGGACCGTCATGAACGACGACGTCGTCCGCTACGTCCGAGAGCTGCGGATGCATCCGAACGTGTCGGTCGACGGGGTGGACCCGACCACGCTCGAGTCCATCCGGCTGGGGGTCGATGCCGATCGGCTGTGGCGCAACGTCGACCGATTCCAGGAGCTCGCCGACGAGGCCGGCAACGGGATGACCCTGAGCTTCTGTCTCATGACGGTCAACTGGCGGGAACTCGTCCCCTTCCTGCAGGAGGCCGATCGTCGCGCCCTGAACTGCAACGTCATCCTGGTGAACCAGCCGCAGCGATACGACCTCCTCCAGCTCCCCCACGACGAACTGGCCCGGGTCGAGGACGTCCTGCTCGAACGCGTGCCCGAACTGTCGGGTGCGGCGGCGGTGGCCTGGGAGGAGACGACAGGGCGCATCCGCTCGCAGCTCGACGATCCGGTCGAGCTCGTCGTCAGTTCATTCGTGCTCACCTCCCGACCCGTCGATGCCGCTGTGCAGGAGCGGCTTCGTTCGCTGCTGCTCGACGCCTACGGTGCCGATCCGTTGGTACTCGAGGCCGAGGCCGGAGTGGTGTGTTCGGTGGAGGAACCCGAGTGGTCCCGATGGCTCGGGGCCGACACGTTCATCGGCCGGGCGCTCGACGATCTGGGTGACGTGCTCGCCGACCGCTTCGGTCCGCAGACGGTCCGGTGGCTCGTCACACCGCTGCACGGCGTGGTGGTCCTGTCCTCCGAGTTCGATGCCCCCCACGGGCGGCGCGACCTCCGGGTGCACCGCCTCGTCGACGGTGCGTCGGGCCGGCAGCGGGTGTTCGTGGTCGAGGTCGACCCGGGGACCCCCGCACCGACGCCCGTCTGAGTCGGGATCAGTCGAGCTCGAGTTCCGGCATGGGGCCCGTCCACTCGGGCTGTTCGCTGCGCTGCAGGATGCAGTCCTCGAGAACGAGCACATCCATCTCGGTGGTCATGAAGCACCGGTACGCGTCCTCCGGGGTGTGGACGATCGGCTCACCCCGGACGTTGAAGGACGTGTTCACCACCACGGGACACCCGGTCAGGTCGTGGAAGGCGCTGATGAGCCGGTGGAACGCCGGCGCCCGGTCGGAATCGACGGTCTGGACGCGGGCCGAGCCGTCGACATGGGTCACCGCCGGGATCTCGGACCGGATGGCGGCGAGCTGCTCGAAGATCGAGGCGTCCTCGCCGACCTCCTCGGCGTCGTCGCGACGGGATGCCGCCACCGGTGCGGTGAACAGCATGTAGGGCGACTCCTGGGACAGCTCGAACCACTCGTGCGCGTGCTCGGCGAGCACCGCCGGCGCGAACGGGCGGAACGACTCTCGCTGCTTGATCTTCACGTTGAGGACCCGCTGCATCTCGGGATCCCGCGGGTCGGCGAGGATCGACCGGTTGCCCAGCGCTCGAGGACCGAACTCCATGCGTCCCTGGAACATCCCGACGACGTTGCCGCTGACGAGCAGGTCGGCGATGCGTGCCGCTCGTTCGTCCGGTTCGGTGATCCGCTGGTGGGGTCGGCCCTGTCGGTCGAGCTCGGCGCTGATCTCGTCGGCGTCGAAGGACGGCCCCAGCAGCGCGCCCTGCATGCCATCGCGCCCGTCGGTGACCCGGGGCTGTTCCAGCACCTCGTGCCAGGCCCACAGTGCAGCACCCAGTGCGCTGCCCGCATCGCCCGCCGCCGGTTGGACCCAGATCCGGTCGAACGGACCCTCGGCGAGCAGACGGGAGTTGGCGACGCAGTTGAGCGCCACGCCGCCCGCCATGACCAGGTCCCGTTCGCCGGTCAGGTCGTGCACGTGCGCAGCCATCCGCAGGACCACCTCCTCGAGCACCTCCTGGATCGATCGGGCCAGGTCGCACTCCCGCTGGGTGATGGCCGACTCCGGTCGTCGTGGCGGACCACCGAAGAGGTGGTCGAAGCGCCGGCTCGTCATCTTCGTGCCGGCGAGGAAATCGAAGTACCGCATGTCGAGGGTGAACGACCCCTCGGGGGTGACGTCGAGGAGATGCTCCCGGATCGCATCGGCGAACCGGGGGCGGCCGTACGGGGCGAGGCCCATCAACTTGTACTCGCCGGAGTTCACCTTGAACCCGGCGTGGTAGGTGAAGGCCGAGTAGAGGAGCCCGAGCGAGTTCGGGAACCGGATCTCCTCGAGCAACTCGAGCCGTCGACCCGTGCCGCAGCCGATCGAGCTCGTCGCCCACTCACCGACGCCGTCGACGGTCAGGACCGCGGCGCGGTCGAAGGGCGACGGGAAGAACGCAGCGGCCGCGTGGCTCGTGTGGTGATCGGCGAACAGGATCGGCTCGGGGACGTCGTAGCCCAGGTTCCGCAGGCCCTTCTCGATCTCGTAGGGCGTCCAGAGCTTGCGGTTGACCCACTCCGACACCGCCGCGTTGACGCTGCGGAGTCCCTTGGTCCCGGCGGCGGCGTACGACCGCAGGATCCTCGAGAACGTGCTCAGCGGCTTGTCGTAGTAGACGACGGCGTCCAGGCCGTCGTATGCCACCCCGGCGTGGTGGAGGCACCAGTCGATGGCGTTGGTGGGGAAGCTCGGATCGTGCTTCCGGCGGGTGAACCGCTCCTCCTGGGCGGCCGCCACCACGACCCCGTCGGACACCACCGCGGCGGCCGAGTCGTGGTAGAGGGCGCTGATGCCCAGAACGTTCACCTTGGTAGGATAGAAGCGGGTGTGGCGGAACTCACCCGTGTCGGGGCGTCGGTGTCGGGGCGTCGGTGTTGGGGCATCGGTGTTGGGGTGTCGGCGTTGGGGTGTCGGTCGAGACGTGGAGTGCGGGTGGCGCACGCAGCAGCAGGCGGAGGGTGGCGTCGGTGGATCCCGGTCGGCGCGCCCCTCGTCATCGCCGTCGTGTTCGCCCTGCTGGGCCATCCGACCCGGGCCTGGGTGCTGGTCGGCCTCGCTGCGGTCGTGTTCGTCCTGGTGCTGGCCGGCGTGCCAGTGGAGCGCTACGTCGAGCGGGCGGCATCCCGGATCGCCCATTGGCTCGGCGTGGTGCTCGGCACGGGGGTGGGACTGCTCCTCGTGGCGGCGGGCGGTCTGTTCCGGCTCGTCGGTGGTGACCCGCTCACCCCGCGACGTGACCGGGGTGCCGGGTGGCGACCGGCGCCGGGTCGGGAGGACGGGGTGCAGCTGGCGTCGTCCACCTTCGGTCTCGAGGGCGCTCGAGGTGGTTCGGCCAGCGAGCGGTCGTGGAGGACGGTCGCCCGTGCGGGCGTGTTCGCCGTCGGCACCCTGGCCGTGCTGGTGCTCGTCGATCTGGGTATCGGCCTGACCTGGGAGCGGTTGACCGGCGCCGGTGCGCCACTCGAGTCCGTGCAGACGCGCATGAACTTCACCGGGAACCAGGACACGGTGGCCGACGTCCGGGCCGACCTGCCGGCCATGGCCGCGTCGCCCTGGGCCGACGCCTACTTCCGTGAGATCCAGCGCACGCCCTACGGGTACTGGCCCTTCACGGAGTCCAAGCCGCTCGGCTTCGAGGGGGAGTACGTGAACCTGGAGGGCTGGACCCGGCGGACCTACGCGCCTGCCGACCTCCCCGCCGACGCCCCGGTCGTCTGGATGTTCGGTGGTTCCACGACCTGGGGTGAGGGTCAGCGGGACGAGTACACGATCGCCTCGTACCTGGCTCGCATCGCCGAGGAGCAGGGCACGCCGATCCGCGTGGTGAACTACGGCCAGCGCGGGTGGACCCACTTCCAGGAGATGATCCTCTTCGAGCAGCTGCTCGCGGCCGAGCCGCCGCCCGACGTGGCGATCTTCTACGACGGCGCCAACGAGATCAACGCCCAGACCCTCGGGGCCAAGGGTGTCCCGACCCACACGCTGACGGACCAGTACGCCCGGATCCTCACCGGGAGCGGCGTCCAGGGATCCGACGAGGACGGCCGGTCGGTCCCGCCGTCCGCGGCGGCCACCGCGTGGACGGCCTACGCCGGCCATTCGGCCACGGGCAAGCTCCTGCGCTGGCTGCGCAGCGGGCTCGACCAGCCCGCCGGGGCCTCGACACTCCAGGACGACAGTGGCGGTACCAGCGGCTCGGAGGGTGAGGACGTCGGGACCTACTACGAGAAGTCGGTCGCGGACGCCGTCCGGGCGGTGGACGTCTACGAACGGGGTCGACGGGTGACCGAGTTCCTCGCCGACCAGGCGGGGGTCCGGACGATCTTCTTCTGGCAGCCCCAGATGGCCGGGCCGGCCGAGATCTGGGCGAACGACAACGTCTCGGAGCCGACGATCGACATCAGTGACGCGCTCGACGACCGGCAGGACGTCTACATCGACGGCGGGCACACCAACGAGGAAGGCGCGGCGATCGTCGCCGAGCGCATCTGGGTCGACCTCTCACCTGCGCTCGCCGCCGCCGGTCGTCCGATCCGCGAGCGGCCCGTCCGAGAGGAGCCCGCCGCGCCGACGACCGGGGCGTCGATCGCCGCTGCGGAGGCCTCCTTCGCAGAGATCGCCGACAACCCTTGCGCACTGGGCGCCTGGTCGTCGCAGCTCGGCGTGCTCCGGGCGGCCGACGCCGGTGAGGCCGCACGGATCGGTGACCTCGCCCAGCGGTTCTTCGACGTCCTCGCCGCCTCCCTGCCCGCCGATGCAGCTCGCGAGCGCGCCGTGCTGGAGCGTGGAGCTGCGGTCGTTCGCGACCAGGCCGCCTCGGGGTCGATCGACCCGTCGTCGCCGTTGGTTCTCCAGCTCCCCCTCGCCGTGGACCCCGAGTTCGTCCCGGTGATCCAGACGGCGCTGTCCACGATCGCCGATCGTCCCGGCTGCTGATCGGCTAACGACCCGGTCGGTCGTCCGCAGCCAGCCGGTTGGCGAGCTCGGGGAGCGCCACGTCGACGAGTTCGCTGTCGATCCGAGAGGCCGCCAGTTCCCGCACGCAGATCCGGCTGGCCACGTCGAGGTCGCCATGGAGGGTGTGCAGTTGCACGAGCGCGGCCCGCACGTTCGGCCGACGGTCCGGGTCGACGAGCGACGCCGCCCAGTCGAAGGCGGCCTCGATCTCGTCGTCGGGGTAGTCGTCGATGCTGGTCGGCTCCAGGGCGGCACCGGGGAGCGGCCGGGTGAGCTCGAAGGCGAAGGATCCGGCGTTCGGCACCTGCTCCAGTTCGCGGAAGTGGCTCCGCCAACGGTGGTGCCACAGGTGGATCCACGGCGTGCAGGCGTGCGCCCAGTCCTGTTCCACCACCACCGAGCCGACGTCGAGCGCGGCGTGGAACGTGGTCACGAGGTGGTTCCAGATCTCCCAGGTCTTGGCGACGTCGACGAACAGGAACTCGATCGGGGCCGCACGGTCCCAGGTCGCGTCGAGGACGTCGCCCTGATGGGTGCGGACCCGGTTCCCGCGGCCCCCCAGTCGGGCCCGGTAGAGGGCCAGGAAGTCGTCGCCGTCGCCGAACCGCCCCTCGAGGGGCAGGCCGGCGGTGCGCACCTCGATGTCGTCGAAGACGAACAGGTCGTAGGCGTCCACGACGACGTCTGCTGCGGCAGGGTTCCGGTCCGATCCCCGGAGGATCCCGATCGTGACGTCGCCGAGCCACGGTCCGAGCTCGACCACGGCACCGGTACCCCGGAGCCGCGTCGCTGCGTGGCGGGTCACCCACGCCACCTCCCAGGGTGAGCAGATGTCGACCAGCGCCAGCGGATCGGTGAACCAGGTCCGCGGGAACCATCGCAGGAGTGGCCGACCCCCGGAAGCCAGCTCCCAGCGGAACCGCCGGAGGCGCGACCGGACTCCGTAGAGCCGTTGACGTACGGACAGCCCCGGGACTGGGTCGGCAGCGGCGCTCACGAGGTCACGTTCGATGTGCGGGTTCAGAACAGCGTGTAGACGGCGACCGGGACGGCGGCTTGGGTGGTGGTGACCGCCAGTGCGATGAGCCCGAGCAGGACCATCATCGGGAGGAACCACCAGATCCGGTTGACCACCGAGTAGCGGGCGACGTCCCGGGACAGCCGCCAGAGGTGCTTCAGTCGCAGCCGCACGTGCCCATGGTACCGGGCGACCCCGCCGGGCGTCCCGGGTGCAGCTCAGTCCGGTGATGGCAGCAGCCCGACGGCCACGGTGACGACGTCGCTGCGGTCCACCATGACCCGGAGCCGCCGCGTCGTCCCGTCGGCGGAGCGGAGGTCGAGCGTGCTGTCGGCCTCGCGGCCGCTGGGGCCCGGGCCCAGGTCGGCCTGCTCCACGACCGAGGTGAGGCGTTCGAGGATCTGCTCGGTCCGTCGGCCCAGCAGGTCCGCGCCCTCCAGTCCGAGCACCCGCCGGGTGTCGCCGTCCACGGCGGTCACCTCCTCGGATGTGTCGCAGGTGAAGATCACGACGCCACCGGGCGCACTGGTCCGGACCAGCTCGGCCCAGGGGTCGTCGGGGAGGGGTGGCGGTCCCGGGGGGTTCCGGACGGCGACCAGAACGGTGCGTCCGTCGACGGCGTCGTCCCAGGCCAGACGGACCTCGGTCGATGCCGCGGTGGCCGGTCCCAGGATCACGTCGTGCAGCAGGTCCGAGTCCGGCGTCCTTCGCACCGGGGCGTCGTCGAGTCCGGCGGCGAGTCGATCGACCAACGCCTCCGGAGCAGTCGAGTCGAGCGCCCCGAACTCCTCGAGCAGTGCTGCGTGGAGCCCCTCGATCCGGGGAGTCGGAGCGGCGACGGTGAAGCGGACCTCGGTGGGTGGTTCGCCCTCGACCCACTCGGCGAGCACGGCCGCAGCCCGGTCGGCCCACGGGGTCGACCGCACCGATGCGTCCCCCCACGGCGAGATCTGCACCGCCTGGCCCCGTTCGAGAGTGACCAGCCGGTGTCGGAGTGCGTCGAGCTGTCCGTCCCACACGTACCGCAACCGGTCGAGCGACCCGGCCACCGGGTCCGCCTCCAGCTGCGCGATGACCGACCGCAGTCCGTCGGCGGGGAGCTGGAAGAGGCTGAGCTCCGCCGGGAACAGCACCTCGTTGATGCCGACCCAGAACCCGCGGCGTTCTGCGAAGGCCAGGAACGATGCGAACTCGTGCGCGTTCTGCCGGACGAGACAGTGGGCGAGGGTCACCATGGTGCCGTTGCGTCCGGCGTGCTCCTCGAAGTGCTCCAGGTTCCGCATCACCAGCTCGAAGTCCGACCCGACCCGGATCGACTCGTAGGTGGCCGCCGTGATGCCGTCCAGCGACAGCACGAACGACATGGGGACCCGCTCGCAGATCCGCTCGATCCGGGGCGTCCACTGGGTGCCGTTCGTGGTCACCGCCACCTCGGGTGGGTCGTCGAGCTCGGCGATCATCGACAGGACCCGCAGGGGTTCCTTCCCGAGGAACGGCTCGCCGCCGAGGAAGTTCGCCTTGTGGAGGTGCGGCAGGAACTCCGCCAGCTGCTCGAAGAACGTCTCGCCGTACACCTCGGGGAGCGGCGGTCGACCCTCCCGGTGGGTCCGGATGGACGATGACCAGTCGCCGTTGCACATCACGCACTGCAGGTTGCAGGCGTTGGTCATGGAGAACTCCATCTGGACCGGCCACTCGGGTCGCTCGCTGCGCACCTCGTGCTGGTCGAAGACGCGGGCGAAGACGATCGCGTCGTCGCCCTGGTCGACCTGCCACTGGCAGAAGCCGCAGCCGACCGAGTAGTCGTCGACGCGGAGCGCATCACGGAGTCGACGGGCGCTGGTGCCGTCCCAGATCTCCCGGATGGTCGACCGGGTCACGTTGCCCATGGGCGCCTCGGTGTTCTGGCAGCACGCGCGGACGTCGCCGAACTGGTCGAAGTACATGGAGGTGTGCGCGGCGTAGCAGGCGGCGTGGAACGGCTTGGTCGGCGGCCCGTCCGGCTTGGTGGTCGACGAGATCGTCGATCGCCGGCTCCGTCCCGTGAGGCTCCGGATGGCCGCTCTGACGGAGCGACGAGCGCTCACGGCGGAGGATCCGAGCCGAGCCGCCGGGACGCGGCCGCCGCGATCCGGGAGGGTCGCAGTCGCTGGGGCTGGCGGCGGATCCGGAGCCAGTAGAGGCCGAGTCTCGACCGAACCCCCCAGTAGGCGTCGCGGGACCGCTGGCCCCAGACCTGACGGCGCTGGGTCAGGTCGCTCCGGGCGTTCAGGTACTCGTCCTTGGCGCGCTGGCGGACCTCGAAGCGTCGCCATCGCAGCGTCCGGACCAGGGTCTGGCGGACGACGGGTGCCTCGACGTCCCGGCCCAGCTCCCAGTTCGGGTCCTCGAGCCGGCTCGTGTAGAGGTGGAGCATGTGGGCGCGGTGCCAGGGTCCGGCGGGGTGCAGGGCCCAGCCCAGGTCGGGGTCGAGGCACAGGTCGCTGTTGCCCAGGTCGGCGATGAAGTTGAACTCCGGTGGGATCCTCGGCGTGTCCTCCAGGCCGAGGGTCCACACGGTGGCGATGAGCGCTCCCTGGTCACGGGTGCGCCACTCCGGCCAGTCGAACGACGCGAGCGCCCGCTCGTTCCACATGTCGAGGAACTCGGTGCTGTCGGGGCCGAACAGGAACACGCCGCCGTTCCAGTGGACCCAGTCGCCCGGCACGTCCAGGTCGAACCGGACGCCGAGCTGCTCGCGGAGATGGCCGCAGCTGTGGGTGTCGCCGTGGCCGGAGCACTCGCAGGTCATGGCCCACGGGCTGAACCGGTCGACCTGGTTCGACGAGATGGTCAGGTCCGACGCGAAGGCGACCGGGCCCGCCCGGTGCTCGAAGACGGCCTCCATGCCGGGTCGGACCGCAATGATGTCGCTGTCGAGGTAGCACCACTCGCCCTCGGGGACGTGGCGGTGGACGCCGGTCTTCAGCCAGATGCTGGCCTGGTGGTCGTCGAGGTGCTCCGGCGTGGCGACGTCGACGACCCGGTCGATGCCGTCGACCTCGATCGGCCGGACGTTGCGCGCGGAGTCGGTGACGACCCAGATCTCGAGCGAGGTGAGCGGACGGAGGTTCCGGACCGCCGTCGCCAGGGTCTCGACGTGCAGTTCCGGGCCGCACACCACGAAGACCCAGCGGCACCGGTCGCGCACGTCGCGGCCCACCGGAGCCGGTCCCGCGGCCGCCTCGGCCCGGCGGCGGTCGGCGATCACCCGGATGTTGCGACGCGACCGACGTTCGTGGGCGAGTCGGTTCGTGGCGTCGGGGAGCGACGGCAGGTCCCGCCGCAGGAACTCGGTCACCGCGTTGTCGAACACGACCAGGTGCACCACCACGGCGATCCACAGGAGTGGGAGCTGCAGTGCCAGCGCCACGAGCGCGGCCACGGGGAGCCACCGTTCGACGAACTCGTTGAGCAGGACGAAGCCGACGTAGCGCACTCGGCCGTTCGGTGAGCGCAGCGCGCTCGGGTGGAGTGGTTCGCTCCAGAGGATGGACATCTGGAACGCCCGGTACAGGAGGTACAGGGCGCCGAACACCGGAACCCAGACCGAGCCGGTCGCCGCAGCGATCGCCACCAGCGTCGCCGCAGCGGCCGCCAGTTCGACCAGCACCATCCAGCTCACGAACGCGCTCGTGCGGGTCGCCCCCATCCGGGTGACCAGCGTGCGGACACCGGCCCGCCGGTCGTGGGCCAGGTCGCCGATCTGGTGCCAGAGGATCCCCCGCAGCCCCATGAGGAGCATCCACGTGCCCGCCGGCACGGTGACCCACCATGCCGGCCAGGTCAGTCCGCCCAGATCGGTGAAGACCGACACCGTCAACAGGATCGGCACGACGTACGCATAGAGGGCGTCCGCCAGCACTCCGGCGGCGGCCCGGTCCTTCAGTCGGACGGGCGGCAGGGAGTAGACGGTGAGCAGGGCCACCTCGGCGAGCACCAGGGCGACGGTGCGCATCGAGGAGGGCAGGACCAGCCACGGCAGCCCGCCGGCGGCCACGGTGACGCCCAGCACGGCAGCTCGCTGGCGGGTGTCCAGACCGGCCATCTGGTTGGGTGCGCCGGCGATGGCGTCGGTCCGGATGTCGGCCAGGTCGTTGAGCACGTGCCCGAACGCGGCGATCCCGACGGCCGCGACCAGGAACAGCACCAGGTCCACCAGGACGGTCCAGCCGCTGAGCGAGCCGGCGACCGGGAGCAGGCTCAGTGCGGCCGCTGCGACGAGCTGGGGCATCTTGTGGTCCCACCACTGACCGGACCGGACGAGCGTCGGATCGACCCTCATCGGGCACCCGACCGGGACCGGGCGTGCGCCCACCACACGGCCAGGACGAGGAGGTTCCACGTCCGCTGGTCGTTCCCGTCGACGAACGCCTCGACCGCACCGCGCTCGACCAGGTCGAACAGCGGCGACGCCGGATCGCGGAGGTAGGCGGCCTTCAGGTCGACCACGTCGGGGAGCGCCAGCCACGACTGCATGGGCGAGCCGAAGCCCTGCTTGGACCGGTCCCGTACGCTGGCGGGCCACAGGTCCGAGCAGCTCCGTCGGAGGAGCAACTTCTCGTGCGTCCGGTCGACCTTGAGGTCGGATGGCAGCGCGAGGCACCCCTCGGCGACGGCGACGTCCAGGAAGGGCGCCCGGACCTCGAGTCCGTGGGCCATCGAGGCCCGGTCGGTCTTCACCAGGATGTCCCCCGGCAGGTAGTGGTCCAGGTCGAACCGGCAGATGTCGTCGGCGGTTCCGTACCCGTAGGGGGACACGTCCACATCGCCGGCGTCACGACCGGGGAGGCCCAGTGCCCGGAGGTCGTCGGCGTCGAAGTACTGCCGGAACGAGGCGTACCGGCTCGCGACCGAGTGGTCGGCGGGCCGAGTACCCCTGCGGTTCGCCAGCCGGGACAGGAGGCCCCGGTGCCCGGTCGGGGGTGGGGCGTCCTCGAGCGATCCGGGGGTTCCGGGGCGGAGCAGCCCCCGGGTCCACACCAGGTAGCCCCCGAGCAGCTCGTCGGCCCCGTCGCCGGTCAGCACGACGGTCACCTCTCGACGGGCGAACTCCGACAGCATCCGGGTCGGCAGGGCCGAGGAGTCACCGAACGGTTCGTCCCAGGCCGTCGGGAGCGCCTCGATCGCCGGGGCGACGTCTGCCGGGTCCGGCGTGAGGACGTGGAGTGTCATGCCGTGCAGGTCGGCGGTGGCCCGGGCGAACTCCAGCTCGGACTCGCCGGGCATGTCGAAGGTGAACGCGTGCAGGTCGGGGTGGTGCCTGGCGGCCAGCGCCGCGATCGTCGTCGAGTCGATCCCCCCGGACAGGAACGCCCCGACGGGCACGTCGGCGACGAGCTGGTCCTGCACGGCCCGGTCCAGCTCGTCACGGAACCAGTGCGCCGATTCCTCGGGCGAGGCGCCTGACCGGACGGGCGGCGGCGTCCACCAGCGGCGGATGGTCGGCGGTCGCCGCAGGTCCCACTCCAGGCAGGACGCATGGGGCAGGGAGTCGACGCCGCTCCAGATGGACCGGCCGGACGGGACGTACCCCTGGCGGAGCATCTCCGCGACGACCGCCGGGTCGGGTTCGCCCCGGTCGAATCCCCCGGCGCCGAGTGCTGCGGACTCGGAGGCGAAGGCCAGCAGTCCATCGACCATGGCGTAGTGGAGCGGCCGCTCACCGAACCGGTCCCGGGCCAGCAGGAGCCGATGGCGCCGGTCGTCCCAGAGGGCGAGCGCAAAGGTCCCCGGCAGGTGGGGGAGCAGTTGCTCGCCGTGGCGATCGTGGAGGGCGAGCACGACCTCGCAGTCCGATCCGGTGCGGTACGGGTACTCGCTGAGCTCGTCCCGGAGGCGGTCGTGACCGTAGATCTCGCCGTTGCAGACCAGGGCGGTTCGGCCGTCGGGGCCGAGCAGGGGCTGGTGGCCCCCCGCCGGGTCGATGATCGACAGCCGGGCGTTCCCCAGGACCGCGTCGTCGAACACGACCACGCCGTGCTCGTCGGGGCCCCGGTGGTCGAGGGCGGCGACCATCGCCGTGACGCGATCAGCGAGCGCGCCCGCGCCCGGACCCACCACCCCCGCGATCCCGCACATGGTGCCTCCTCCGTGCCGGCCGCCCCACCAGGTGGTGGAGCGCAGCCTCGGGCGCTCGTGAGCACACGAGCACCCGATCGGTGGTCCGTGAGGCAGAACGACGTGACTTCGCTGCGCTGGTCGACCGGTCGAACCGCCTCTCGGAGACCTGCCGCTCAGGCTAGCGGTGGGTGCTGCCCGTGCGGTTGCGGAATCTCTCGGGATACTGCTCGACGACCTGGCGGTGACCGGCCCAGCAGACGGAGGGGCCGACTCCCTCGTGGAGCGGCCGGTCGGCGCGTCCGTCGACCCCGGATGGGATCCGGTCATCGACCCGCCGGGCCGCTGTCCGCGCTGACAGCAGGCCCTTCCCGTCGCGCATCGACCTGTGTATCATCGGAGGAAGCAAATGCGCTGGACCGGCTGGCGCCATGTGGAGGTGAAGCAAGATGAAGGCAGCATCGAAGTCGCTGATCAGTGCCGACGGTGTCGACATCCAGTTCCTGGTCGATGCGGTCGACACCGACGGTCAGGCCACCGCGTTCGTGACCACCGTGGCGCCGGGCGGCAACACGCTCCCTCCGCACAGCCACGACTGGGACGAGACCATGTACGTCACCTCGGGCAGCCTCACGTTCGTGATCGACGGTGAGACCCGCGTGGTCGCCGCCGGCGAGGCCGTGTTCATCGCCCGTGGTCAGGTTCACAAGTACGACAACCTGGGTTCGGAGTCGTCGTCGATGCTCATCGTGTCGACCCCGGGTCTCAACCACGAGAGCTACTTCTCGCAGGTTGCGGACGTGCTCACCGCCTCGTCCGGGCCGGAGCGGGACGAGGCCGTCCGGGCGATCATGGACGAGTACGGGGTGGTCCCGGCCTCGGCCTGATCCTCCCACGGTCGCCATTGGCGGCCTGCGGACGAACCGCCCGCCGCTGAGTCGCTCAGCGGCGGGCTGGGGTTCAATGCGTGAGAAGCGGAGCGAGGGTTCCGGCTCCTCCGGCGGTGACGCTCCTCAGCCCGTCCGAGAGCAGACGGGCGCGCCGATCAACACCGTGAGGCCCCCCCACGGGAGGTCCACTCGCTCGGCTCGCCATCGGACTGAGGTCGCAGCTTCCTCGGCGATGGTGAGCAGCTCCTGCGCCCGGTAGCCCCGGAGGACGCTCGCCGCCCCGTCCCACCCCAGGACGACCGGCAGCACGACGTGTAGGGCGACCACCCGGTGTCGAGCGGCTCGGTGGCCCCTGGCCCGTCGCCACCCGTCACGGAATCCGCCGACGGCCAGTCTGGCCGCCAACCCGAGGCGACGCTCGAACGGCTCTGCTACCAGGATGGAGCGGTCACCGAGCGTCGCCGAGCGCAGGATGTGGGCCACCTCCGTCGGCCGGAAGTGGTGGATGGCATTGAACAGGGTCCGGACGCCCTCCAGTTCGGGAGGGACGGAACGGGCGTCGACGGGCTCACGCTCCAGGCGGAGTCGGCCGCCGTCCACCACGCCGATGCCGTGGTGTGGGTAGCGGTCGGTGAGGGTCACGGCGATGGGCCGTTCCAGTCGTTCCTCCACCAGCGGTAGCACCGCAGGAAGTGGGCCACCGGCGCCCGAACAGAGGTCGAGGACCCGGTCCGTCCCGTCGTGCTCGAGGAGGTCGGCGAGGCGTTCGGCCAGGACGTCGTGCAGGGGCGCCACCGCTGGTGCGGTGAAGATCTGGGTGAGGTGGTCGGTCAGGGCGTCGCGCACCCATCCGGGCAGCCACGATTGGTCCTCGAACTCGAAGAGTTGCATCCGGCGCATGCGTGCTGCTGCTCCCCCCCGCCGTCCGTGTGCCCGCAAGCGGGGGGCGGCTGAGTGACCCACGTCCCCCGTCGGTCCGACCGACTGGCCGGGTGGGCAGCGTATCCCGCTGCCCGATCCGCTTCCCGGTCTGCCCTAGTCTGACCCCGTGCGTCGACGGGGTGACGAGGGGGAACGGCACGGTCCGGAGGCCGTGCTCCATGCTGCGCCCGGCTGGTCCTGACGTGCCCATCGCGATCACTGGTGCGGGAGCGGTGACGCCCATAGGGATCGGCGTCGACGCGTTCCTGGCGGGTTGGCACGCCGGTGCGCTCGGGATCACGGAAGCGCCGTGGTCGGCGCACTCGCCCCTGCCCCTCCTGGCCGCACCGATTCCCGACGGCTTCGATCCGGAGCCGATCGTGGGCGAGCGGGTGGTCAGGGCCACGGACCGTTGCGCGCAGTACGCCTTGGTCGCGGCGGAGGAGGCCCTCGGGCAGGCGGGGTTGCTGGAGACCGGCTCGTTGGATCCGTTGCGCACGGCCGTCGTCGACGGGACCGCCGCTGGCGGCATGCACAGCATCATGTTCGGTCAGCACCGGTTCGATGCGGGAGGTGTTGACGCAATCCCTCCCACGACCATGCTGGCCGGTCAGGCGAACTCGGCGGCCGCGCAGATCGCCATGCGCCACCAGTTGCACGGGCCGCTCCAGACAGTGACCACGGCGTGCGCGTCAGCGCTCGACGCGCTGGGCAACGCCGTGGATCTGCTCAACCTCGGACGTGCCGACGTCGCGCTGTGCGGTGGGAGCGACGCCGCGGCGGTCAGCGCAGCCGAGTCGTTCGTTCCGGTCTTCTCGATCGCTGGACGCGTGTTCGGCATGGAGACACCGGAGCTCGATCCGGAGCGGGCGGTCCTACCCTTCGACGTGGCCCGTCGGGGCATCGTCTTCGGGGAGGGTGCCGCCTGGTTCGTGCTGGAGACCGCTGCGCACGCCGCAGCCCGCGGTGTGGAACCGCTGGGCTGGATTCTCGGGGTCGGTTCGTGCGCCGACGGCTACCACCCCTCCTCGCCCGACCCGTCGGGGCGGTGGCAGGCGCACGCCGTTGGGCTCGGTCTGGCCGCCGCAGAGCTGGACGCAACCGATGTCGATCTGGTGGTGGCACACGCTACCGGGACCCCGAAGGGCGACGTGGCCGAGGCCCGGGCGCTGCGGCAGGTGTTCGTCGCCTGCCCGGACACTCCGCCGGTCACCGCACTCAAGGGGCACACCGGTCACACCGGGGGCTCCTCGGGGGGCATGAGTCTGCTGGTCGCCCTGGATGCACTTCGCACGGGACGGGTGGCACCGGTCCGCGGCACCACGCACGTGGACCCCGAGATGGGGATCGACGTGGTGGTCGGTGAGCCGAGGGCCGTCGTGGCCGAGGTGGCCGTTGTCAATGCGTTTGGTTTCGGAGGCCAGAACGCCTCGGCGGTGGTCGGCGCCATGGGTCGGTTCGACTGAACGGAGGTTCAACGACCCGGCAACGCATCGTGATCTCGGTGTTGCCCTGGTGTCGAGCCGGCTGGCCCACTCAGTGGTCGACCGGCTCGATGCTCCTGTCGGTCGTGTCGGCGGGGGTGCGGCGGCGGGCCCATCGTCGACGCTGTGCCGTGAGCTGGTCCAAGCGCTCGGGATCGAATCGCCGGACCACTTCCGGGAGCAGCCTGAGGAGGGGGGAGTCCAGTTCGTTGGCCGCGTCGAAGACGAGGGTGTAGGCCGAGCTACTGGCCTCGTCGCGGGGGTTGCCCCAGAGGTTCATCCCGTCGCCCCCGAGCCCCGCTGGGTCACCCCGCACTTCGAGGACTCCCGGTGGCCGGGACACGAGCGGGTCCACGGGGCGTTCGTCGAGGCTGTCGTAGAGCGGAGCGACCACGTCGAGGTAGTAGCTGACGTAGTCGTGCTCGAGATCCACTCGAGCTGGAAAGCTGCGCCCCGGCCACGGCATGAGCGCTTGCTGCACCCTGAGCACGCACTCGAGCGCCGAGTCCCGGGGGTCGATGCCGTACTGCTCGACCACGAAGGATCGGATCTCCTCGTAGAACGCCCGCCACCCTCTGGGAGGAAGGGGGTGCAGGTCGAAGGTCTCGACCAGCCACGTCACGGCCGGCCAGCGGTCCGGGGTCAGCTCGGC
>SXMI01000042.1 GCA_005777415.1 Actinomycetota bacterium
GATCCCGGCCACCGATCCGAACTCGTCGAGCACCACGGCGAACTGGCCGGCCTCGGCCTGGAGGGTCTCCATGAGCTCGTCGAGGCCCAGGGTCTCGGGCACCATCCGGACCCGACGCAGGAGGGCGGTGAGCGGCTCGCGGCGTCGACGCTCCGGCGGCAGCCCCAGTACGTCCTTGACGTGCACGACCCCCTCGATGCCGTCGATGTCACCGGAGACGACAGGGAACCGAGACAGCCCGGTCCGCCGCGACGCGTCGAGGAGGTCACCGGTCGTGCCGTCGACGGCGAGCACCTCCACCTGCTGCCGCGGGGTCATCGCGTCCGCGGCGTTCTTCTCGCCGAACCTGAAGGCCCGGTGGAGGAGGTTCGCCTGGGTGGGTGCCATGGAGCCGTGTTCCTCGGCGTTGCGGACGAGCCGGCGCAGCTCCTCCCGGCTGCGCACCGCCGAGAGCTCCTCGGCGGGCTCCATGCCGAACACGCGGAGGAGCCGCTCCGCGGCGGCGTTGCAGACGGCGATCACCGGTCGGAACACGGTGTCGAAGATCCGCATCGCCGGTGCCAGACGCATGGTCGTGTCCATGGGTCGGGCCACGGCGATCCCCTTCGGGACGAGCTCGCCGACGACCATCTGGACCACCGTGGTCAACAACAGCGCCACCGCCACCGACCAGGCGACACCGCTGCGCTCACCGAACACCGCCTCGAGGCCCGGGGCCACGAGGGGGGCGACCACCGGCTCGGCCAGGACACCGAGACCGAGGCTGACGACGGTGATGCCGAACTGGGCGCCGCTGAGGTGGAACGAGAGGTGCTCGAGCATCCCGGCGACCACCCCGGCCCGGCGCGACCCCTGCTCGGCCTGGACCCGGACCTGGGCCCGGTCCACGGCGACGATGGCGAACTCGACCGCGACGAAGAAGGCGTTGGCGGCGACCAGCAGGACGACGGCGCCGAGGCCGACGGCGACGCTCACCAGCGGGCGGGGACGGAACCCACGGTCCCGGGCACGGCGTGCGGCACCTCCGGAGTGTAGGACCGGTCCGACATCCCCCGCCTCGATCCTTCGACGGCCGAAGGACCACGGTACGCTCCCCCCGTGCCGAGCGAACGGGACCGCCGCAACGCCGATGCCGTTCGGGCTGCGGCCCGCCTCGCCAAGGTGGCGGGCACAGCGCTCGCCGAGGGCGACCTGACCCTGGCGCAGTACCGGGTGCTCGTGTTCCTCGACGCAGGGGCGCGACCTGCGACCCAGGTGGCGCAGCTGCTCGACGTCACGCCCCCGACCGTGACCTCGCTCGTGGACGCACTCGAGTCCCGCGGACTGGTCGCCCGCAGCGCCGACCCCGGTGACCGCCGCCGGGTGGTCTGCTCGCTCACCCCGGCCGGCCGCAGGGCGCTGCAGCGGGGCGACGGACTCGTGGGCGAACGACTCGGTCGGCTGCTCGATCGACTCACCCCCGGCGAGGCGGAACAGGTCGTGTCCGGCCTGGAGGCCCTGAACCGGGCCATGGAGCTGGCGCTGGCCGACCGGTTCGGCCGACCCGGCGACCCCGGATGACGGACCTCCTCGGCCCCTCGACCGGCTCCCCGGGCCCGGCGCTGCCGCCGGTCCGGGCATCCGAGGGACTCCGACTCGGGTGGATCCGCCGGCTGTGGCCGGTACTCGCACCCCAACGGGGCGTCGTCGTCACGTCGTTCCTCGTCGGGCTCGTCTCGCTGTCGATCAGCGTGGCCGTGCCGACGATCGTCGGGGTGACCATCGACGACGCGATCGCCAGCACCGCCCAGCCGCTCGGCCCCTTCCTGATCGCACTCGCCGTGCTGGCCGTCGCCCGTGGCGTCCTGAGCGCGGGCTACCGGTACGGGCTCTATCGGACGGCGTACCGGGTCGAGGTCGACCTGCGCACCACCCTGTTCCGCCACTACGCCGGCCTGTCGTTCTCCAGCTTCGACCGGCTCCAGACCGGTCAGCTCCTCAGCCGGGCGCAGTCCGACGTCCGGTCGGTGCAGCTCTACCTGGCCGTGGCACCGCTGATCCTGACCGCGATCATCTCGTTCGTCCTCGCCATCGGCGTGATGCTCGCCACGAGCGCGCTCCTGACGCTGGTGGCGGTCATCGCGCTCCCGGGCGTCTACGCCGTCGGGGTCGCCCTGCGGAACCGCCTCTTCCCGCTCAGCTGGATCATCCAGGGCCGACAGGCCGAGGTGACCGGAGTCGTCGAGGAGAGTGTGGCCGGTGTCCGGGTGGTGCAGTCCTGCGCCGCCGAAGACCGTCAGCTCCGGGCCATGGCGACGGCGGCCCGACGGCTCCGGTGGGCGAACGTGGAGCAGGGTCGCATCCGCGCCCGCCTGGCCCCGCTGCTCGAGAACCTGCCCCGGATCGGGTCCGTCCTCGTCCTCCTCGTCGGTGGCTGGCTCGTCATCGACGGCCGGCTCGAGATCGGCGCCATCGTCGCGTTCAACGCGTACATCGTCCTGCTCCAGGTCCCCTTCCGGTTCCTCGGGTTCTTCCTGATCCTCGGCCAGCGGGCTCGCGCCAGCGCCGAACGGATCTTCGAGATCCTCGACGAGCAGCCCGAGATCACCGACCCCGAGGTCCCCCTCGAGCCGGTGGCCCGGGACGGACGGATCGAACTGCGCGACGTGCGCTTCGGCTATGGCGACGGGCCCGACCTCCTCCGGGGGGTCGACCTGGTCGTCGAGGCCGGCGAGACGGTGGCGATCGTCGGGGCGACGGGGAGCGGCAAGTCGACCCTGGCCCGACTCCTCTGCCGCTACTACGACCCGCGCTCGGGCGCCGTCCTGCTCGACGGTGTCGACCTGCGCGACCAGACCGTCGAGCAGGTTCGTCGATCCGTGGTCGTGGTCCCCGACGAGCCGTTCCTGTTCGCCGCGTCGCTGCTCGAGAACCTGGCCTACGGGCGGCCGGACCTGGTTCCCGGTGACGACACCGTGCCCGACGAGATCCTCCGGGCGGCCGAGGCCGTCGACGCGGCCGGGTTCGTCGAGGCTGCGGCCGAGGGGTGGAGCACCCCGGTCGGAGAGCGTGGAGCGACGCTCTCCGGGGGTCAACGGCAGCGACTGGCCCTGGGGCGCGCCCTCCTGGTCGACCCCGAGGTGCTCGTGCTGGACGACGCGACCAGCGCCATCGACGTGCAGGTCGAGGCCCGCATCCACCGGGCGCTCACCACCATCCGGGCGAACCGGACCCTGGTGCTGATCGCCCACCGACTGTCCACGATCACGCTGGCGTCCCGGGTGGTGCTCCTCGACGACGGGGTGATCGTCGCCAGCGGCACCCACGCCGAACTGCTCGCCGGCGTGCCCCGGTACCGGGAGATCCTGGCGTCGAGCGTCGCCGAGGACCACGAGCCAGCGGTCGATGCCGACGGCGGGGCGACGCCGTGAGCATGGGCCCACCTCCGGGGTCGCCGCTCGGCGGCCCGGTCGCCACCGGGCTCCCGTTCGCCGGGATCCCGCCGGAACTGGCGGACCGGGCCCAGTTGATCCTCGACCGTGAACCACCGGCCGAACCCGAGGTTCCCGCCTTCTCACACCGGGCACCGGCCCCGGACCCGTTCACCTTCCGTCGATTCCTCTGGCCGAGCCGCTGGTCGCTGCTCGGCGCCCTCGTGCTCGTCGCCGCCGAGACCGCGGCGCTGCTCGCCGGCCCCCTGCTCGTCCAGGTCGGGGTCGACCGGGGCATCACGGCCGGCGACCTGCGGGTCGTGGTCGTCGTGTCCCTCGCCTACCTCGGCGTCATCGCTGCCAACATGGTGCTCGGTTGGGCCCGCACCAACGTGACGACCCGAATCGGCGAACGGCTGATGGAGCGCCTGCGGAACCGGCTGTTCCGTCACCTGCAGCGCCTGTCGCTCGACTTCTACGAGCGGGAGCCGGCCGGTGTGATCACGACCCGGCTGACCAGCGACGTCGACAACCTGACCGCGCTGTTCCAGGAGGGTCTGGTCCAGATGGCCGTGCAGGGGCTCACGGTGGTGGTGATCGCGTCGCTGCTGCTGCTGCTCGACCTGCGCATGGGACTCGTCGTCCTGTTCGCCGTCGTGCCGGCGCTCGTCGCCACGTCGATCTGGTACCGGCACAGCTCCAGCCGGGGCTACGACCTGGTGCGCGACCGGATCGCCGGGGTCATGGCCGACCTGCAGGAGAACCTGGCCGGCGTGCGGACGGTGGCATCGTTCCACCGCGGCCGCCACAACACCGCGGTGCACGAGTCGCTCGCCGAGGACTACTACCTGGCCAACCTCCGGACCGCCCGGAGCGGCGCGATCTTCGGATCGGTCGGCGAGGCGCTCGGCATCCTCGGCCAGGTCGTGGTGCTGGCGATCGGCGGGATGCAGGTGCGGTCGGGTGACCTCAGCCTGGGTCGACTCGTCAGCACGCTGCTGTACCTGGGCCTGCTGTTCGCCCCCGTCCAGCAACTCGTGCAGCTGTCCACGACGTACCAGCAGGGTCGGTCCTCGTCGCGGAAGCTCGCCGAACTGCTCGCCGAGGAACCGAGCGTCGTCGAGGCCCCCGGCGCCCGCCCGCTGCCGCCCATCGAGGGGCGTCTGGAACTGCGCGACGTGGGCTTCGCCTACCGGAGCACCCGGGCCGGACCCGACGGGAACGGGACCGGGTCGGCACCGATGGTGCTGGAGCACCTCGACCTCGACGTCGCCGCCGGCGAGACCGTGGCCGTGGTCGGCCCGACAGGAGCGGGCAAGTCGACCGTGGCCAAGCTCCTCGCCCGTTCCGCCGACCCGACCCACGGGTCGGTCCGGGTCGACGGGGTCGACCTCCGGGAGGTGACGGTGTCCTCGCTGCGGCATCAGCTCGGCGTCGTCCCCCAGGAGCCGTTCCTCTTCCACGGCACCGTTCGGGACAACCTCACGGTGGGACGTCCCGACGCGACCGACGACGAGTTGAACCGGGCCTGCGCGGACCTGGGGGTGGACGACCTGATCGCCCGACTGCCCGACGGCTACGACACCGCCGTCCACGAGCGCGGGGTGTCGCTGTCGGCCGGCGAGCGCCAGCTGCTCAGCCTGGCCCGAGCATTCGTGTCGCGGCCCCGGGTGCTGATCCTGGACGAGGCCACCTCCAACCTGGACCCCCGATCCGAACGACGGGTCGAGGCGGCGCTCGACACCCTGCTCGAGGGCCGGACCGCCGTGATCGTGGTGCACCGGCTCTCCACCGCCCGACGAGCCGACCGGATCGCCGTGGTCGACCGGACGACGGCGGCCGGCTCGGCCCGGGTCGTCGAGCTCGGGACGCACGACGAGCTGGTCGCGGCCGGTGGGATCTACGCGTCGATGTGGGCCACCTGGGAGGAGCACCTTCACGACGACCCGAGCACGCCGGCGGCCGGGTCGTGACCGACACCACGGTCCTCGAGCTCCACGACGTCGGACTGACCCGGAACGGACGCATCCTCCTCGACGGGGTCGACTGGACCGTCACGGCCGGGTCCAGCTGGGTGGTGCTGGGGCCGAACGGGTCGGGCAAGACGTCGCTCGCGCGGATCGCCTCCCTCTACGAACACCCGAGCCGGGGCACCGTCGACGTGCTCGGCGAACGGCTCGGGCGGACCGACGTCCGATCCCTGCGGGCCCGGGTGGCCCTGGTGTCGGCGGCCATGGCCGACCAGGTCCGCGGTGACCTCGATCCGCTCGACGTGGTGGTCACGGCGCGGCACGGAGCGCTCGAACCGTGGTGGCACACGTACACCGACGAGGACCGGGCCCGGGCCCGGGACTGCCTGGACGCACAGCACGTCGGCCACACGGTCGGGCGCCGGTTCGCGTCGCTCAGCTCGGGTGAGCGGCAGCGGGTGCTGCTCGCCCGGGCGCTGATCGGCGAGCCGTCCCTCGTGATCCTCGACGAGCCCGCAGCCGGACTGGACCTGGGCGGCCGGGAGGAGCTCGTGGAGCGGATGGCGGCGACGACCGCCCGAGCCGACGCACCGGCACTCGTGCTCGTCACCCACCACGTCGAGGAGATCCCGCCGACCGCCGAGCACCTGCTGGCGATCCGATCCGGCCGGGTCGTCGCCTCGGGGCCGATCGACACGACGCTCGACGCCGACCTGCTCGAGCGGCTGTTCGATGTCCGGGTCCGACTGCAGCACCGGAGCGGACGCTGGGCGATCGGACCCGCCCCGTCAGCGAGCAACTAAGGGCGGTAGCCCTCAGCGAGTGCCGGCGTCGTCGGCGACGAGGACGAGCAGGCTGCAGGCCTGGACCGGGACGACCGCCGCGGCGCCATGACGGGCCTCACCGACGGATCCGCCCGTCGGGTCGACGGCGCTCGTGTCCAGGCGAACGGTCCACCCGCTCCCCCAACGGTCGTCCGGCAGACGGACGGCGAGCTCCCCGTCGCCGGCGTTGACCACGAGCAACACCGAGTTCCCCACGATCGCCTGGCCGCGCCCGTCGGTCTCGCCGAGCACCCCGTTCAACCACACGACCACCGCCCGCGCGCCGTCGTGCCAGTCCTCGGCACCCATCACGTCGCCGTCGGTGCGGAACCACTCCACGTCGGGTCGGCCGAGGTCGTCCACCGAATCACCCGTCAGGAACCGGCGGCGCTGGAACACGGCCTGCTCGGTGCGGAGGCCGACCACCGCCCGGGTGAAGTCGACGAGGTCCCGGTCGGCCCCCGCCCAGTCGAACCAGGACAGGTCGTTGTCCTGTGCATAGGC
>SXMI01000308.1 GCA_005777415.1 Actinomycetota bacterium
AGCTGACCGGACCCGAGGGCACGCCGCCGCCGCTCAACCGCTCCTTGGAGGAGCGGAGCCGTGAGAGGTTCACCCCGGCCCCCGACCCTCCCTGGAAGATGAGCCCCGCTTCGCGGTACCCGTTGAGGATCGAACCGAGGTCATCCTCGGCGTCGAGGATGAAGCAGGCGGCGGCCTGCTGGGTCGCACCGTCGACACCGATGTTGAACCAGACCGGCGAGTTGAACGAGACGCGTTGGTGGACGAGCAGCCAGCGGAGCTCGTCGGCGAAGGCATCGGCCTCGTCGGGATCGGCGAAGTAGCCGTCGCGCCGGCCCCAGTCGGTGACGGTGCCGACGACGCGGTCCACGACCTGGCGGAGGGATCGTTCGCGCTCCGGTGAACCGATCGGGCCGCGGAAGTACTTCTGGGCCACGATGTTGGAGGCGGTGAGCGACCAGCGTTCGGGGAACTCGACGCCGACCTGCTCGAAGGCGACCGACCCGTCGCGGTGATCGACCAGTCGGGCATCGCGCCGCTCCCAGACCAGGTCGTCGTAGGCCGATCGGCCCGCGATGGTGTGTCGCCGCTGGATGCGGCCGTGGTGGGTCTCAGCGCCGAGCGTCACGAGCCATGGCCTCCGGGTATGGGTTCGCCCGCTCAACGGTACCGGCGGGCGGGGACCGGACGAATGGAGCGGGCACGAACAGCCGGGGAGAGGCCTGCCGGAACGACCCCACCGTCCGAGGACGGCGGAGGTTCCGACCCCCAGGAGACGTCCCTCGTGGGGCAACGAGGAACACCAGCCACCATTCCGGCTGTTCGTGCCACATCTCCGGCGGGGAACCTAGGGAACCGACCCTGTGGGCAGGAAGAGGGACAAGGTGTGGATTTCCCCGCGAGTTCCCCACAGGTTCAGGTCGTGGACACCTGTCGCCGACGCTCGGAGCCGGGACGCGTCGCCGTCGAGGGGGAACGACCCCCGGAACGGCGCGGATCCGGGCGATCACCGGCGGGAACCGCGTCCACAGGCTGCGACCAGGCTGTGGAGAACACGGTCCCGGGACAGGGCTACATTCCCGCGATGGAGCAGTTGCTGCCGACGAGCGGTCCGGTCGGGTCGGTCCTCGACCTGCTCGACGGCGATCCGCGACCGTCGCCGGTCGGACGGCCCTGGGTGGCCGCCAACATGGTGGCCTCGGTCGACGGCGCCTACGGCCGGGACGGCCGCTCGGCCGGACTGTCCAGCGAGGCCGACCGAGAGGTGTTCCGGGCGCTCCGCGCCTGTGCCGACGTCGTCCTGGTGGCTGCGGGTACCGCCCGGACCGAACGGTACCGGCGGCCCGCAGACGCGGGTCCGACGAACGCCCGCCTCGCCGTGGTGAGCGGCAGCCTGCACCTGCCCGCCGACCAGCCCTTCCTGAGCGGCAGTGGCCCGGACCCCATCGTGTACCACCCGAGCACCGCCGATGCGGGACGGCTCCCCGCCGGCGTCGAGCCCCGGGCCATGGGTGGGACCACCGTCGACATCCCGGCCGTGCTGGCCGACCTGTACGCCGACGGGGCGCGGCTGGTCCTGTGCGAGGGCGGCCCGATCCTCCTGGGGCAGCTCGCCGAACACGACCTGCTCGATGAGCTGTTCGTGACGATGTCGCCGTTGCTGGTCGGGGGCGAGCAGGTCGGGCTCTTGGGCGGCCACGGCCCGATGCACCGCGGCCTGTCCCTGCACCGGGTGCTGCGTGATGGGGACTCGCTGTTCCTGACCTACCGCTCCGACTCCTGAGCGCCGGGATCGTCGGGTCCATCGCCGGCGCCGTCGCCGGGTCCGTCGCCGTCGGTCCCGCCGGGGTCGTCGGACATGAGCTGGACCTCTCGCTCGAAGTCCAGGGGGTCGCTGAAGGCCTTGTAGACGCTGGCGAAGCGGACGGCGGCGACCCGATCGATCCGGCGCAACTCCTCGAGGACGAGGGCCCCGATCTGGGCACTCTCCACCGGCGACGTGAAGGCGGAGAGCCGATCGACGACCCGGGCCACGATCGCATCGACGGTGACCTCGTCGACCGGACTCCCCTTGCAGGCGGCCGCCACACCGCTGCGGATCCGCTCCCGGTCGAAGGGAGCCGTCCGGCCGTCCCGCTTGACCACCAGCGTGCTGACCTCGTCGAGGCGTTCGAAGGTGGTGAACCTGGCGTTGCAGCGTTCGCACTGACGACGCCGTCTGATGGAGGAACCGTCCTCGGCGGCCCGGGAGTCGACGACCCGGTCCTCGAGATTGCCGCAGGCCGGACACCGCATGGATCGGACGCTACTCGCAGCGCCCGGTGGCGCCGCCGACGAGGTTGCATCGCTCAGAACCACGAGGCGGGCAGGAGGACCTCCTGGCCCACCTGGAGGGCGGCTCCGCCGTTGATCGCCAGGAGATCGTCCATGGCGACGCGTCGGTCGACCTGCGGGGCGTACCGCCCGGCGATCTCCCAGAGGGTGTCGCCGGCCGAGGCCCGGTGCGTGGTGGTCGCCACGGCCGCAGACCCCGGTCCTGCCGTACCGGCCGCCAGTCCACTCGCCACGGCCGCCGCACCTCGGACGGCCAACAGGCCGACGACGAGGGCCACGACGAGCGCCAGGGCCCGGCGGCGGAGGTACCGCTGCTGCGTGGCCAGCGCCCGGGGGCTGCGACCGCCCTCGAGGAGCCGGAGGGACGGGCGGGCCACGCCGCCGGGGTGGGACTGCGGGGTGGGTTGGGCCGCCGCTCGGGAGCCCTGTGGGAGCGGAGCGGCCGGGACCGCCGCCAGCGCCCGGGCGGACCGGGCCTGGGCGGACCGGGCCTGAGCGGACCGGGCCTGGGCGGACCGGGCCTGGGCGGACCGGGCCTGGACGGACTGGGCCTGGGCGGACTGGGGCCGGATGGACTGGGGTCGGATCACTGCTGCCATGGTTGTGATGCTTCCTGATGGGTGTGACAGCGACTCCGGCCCGGATCTGCGGGCCCCAGCGCTCCGCAGATCCGGGTCGAACGGGTGTTCGTCATTCAGTGTTCCCCGAACAGCCGTTCGATGTCAAGGGCTGAATCGAACGAGTGTTCCACCCAACTGTCCGTCCGGCGTGCTAGCTTCCGGAACACCTGTTCGGCTCCGACCGGACGGGCCATACCATCCAGAGCCACACCATCCAGAGCCACACCGGCGGGCGTTCGGGCCCGCTCCAGCGAACCGGAGGCCCATGTGACCGCCAACAAGGAACAGCTCACCAACCGACAGACGGACATCCTCGCCTTCATCGAGCGGACGGTGGACGAGCGGGGCTATCCGCCGTCGGTCCGTGAGATCTGCACCGGCGTCGGGTTGGCCTCGCCGTCGACGGTCCACAGCCACCTCCACACCCTGCAGCGGCTCGGCTACCTGCGGCGCCACGCCAACGAGCCGCGGGCGATCGAGGTCACCGGCGACACGGCCAGCGGGATGACCGCCGAGCGCCGGCCGACCCGCCACGTCCCCCTCGTCGGCGACGTCGCGGCGGGGACCGGCGTGCTGGCCCAGGAACAGGTCGAGGAGCTCGTCCCCCTGCCGGCCGACTTCACCGGTGACGGGGAGCTCTTCATGCTGCGGGTGCGGGGCGACTCCATGATCGACGCCGGGATCCTGGAGGGCGACTTCGTCGTCGCCCGCGTCCAGTCCGAGGCCCGCAGCGGAGACATCGTCGTGGCGGGCATCCCCGGCGACGAGGCGACGATCAAGACGTTCCGCCGGAGCGGCGGTCGGGTCACCCTGCTGCCGTCGAACGAACGGCTCGAGCCGATGGAGTTCGCCGCCGACGAGGTCGTCGTCTACGGCAAGGTCGTCACGGTGCTCCGCAAGCTCTGAGCTGCGTCCGCCGGCTCAGTTGGCGTGCAGCGCCTCGTTGAGACCTTCCGACCAGGCGCCCTCCCTCGGGAGGGCCTCGACGGCGCCGGTCGTGGAGTTGCGGCGGAAGAGGACGTCCGACGCGCCGCTCAACCCGGCGGCCTTGACCGTCGTGCCGTCCGGGAGGCGCACCAGCGTCCCGGCCGTGACGTAGAGGCCGGCCTCGACCACGCAGCGGTCGCCGAGTGAGATCCCGATCCCGGCGTTGGCGCCGAGCAGGCAGCCCTCCCCCACCGAGATGACCTCCTTGCCGCCACCCGACAGGGTTCCCATGATCGATGCGCTGCCGCCGCAGTCTCCGTGGACCGCCATCGCCGTCGGCGGGCGCGCGTCCGCGGTGATGCACCCGCTTGCGATTGCGCTCGGCGGCCACGTGCGCGTGGGTTTTGAAGACAACATTTAC
>SXMI01000043.1 GCA_005777415.1 Actinomycetota bacterium
CCTGTTCAACCTGTTCGTGTGCTTCGAGATCCTCCTGATGTCCAGCTACGTGCTGTTGACGCTCGAGGGCAGCGACGACCAGATCCGTTCGGGCACGACCTACGTGGTGCTGAACGTCGTCGAGTCGCTGGTGCTCGTGACCGGCGTCGCGCTCGTGTACGCCACGACGGGCACGCTCTCCATGGCCGAGCTCCCCGACCGGCTGGCGGCACTCCCCGACGGTGTCGCGCTCGGCCTGAGCCTGCTCCTGCTCGTGGCGTTCGGCCTGAAGGCCGCCGTGTTCCCCCTGTTCTCGTGGCTCCCCGACAGCTACCCGGCAGCACCCAGCCCGGTCAGCGCCGTGTTCGCCGGCCTGCTGACCAAGGTCGGGGTCTACGCCATCCTCCGGATGCAGACCCAGTGGTTCCCCGGCACCAACCGGACGCTGCTGCTGGTCGTCGCCGGGGCGACGATGGTCGTGGGCGTCCTCGGTGCGATCGCCCAGTCCGACATCAAGCGGATCCTGAGCTTCCACATCGTCAGCCAGATCGGCTACATGATCGCCGGGATCGCGATGGGCGGGGTCGCCGCCGTGGCCGCCGTCGTGTTCTACGTCATCCACCACATCCCCGTGAAGACGTCGCTGTTCCTGGTCGACGGCATCGTGGAACAGGACACCGGGACGAGCGCGCTCGAACGGTTGAGCGGACTCGCCCGGCGTTCGGGGGCCCTCGCCGTCCTGTTCCTGGTGCCGGCACTCAGCCTGGCGGGCCTGCCGCCGTTCTCGGGGTTCCTGGGCAAGCTCGGGATCGTGTCGGTCGGACTCGATCAGGGCCAGTGGTGGATCGTCGCCGTGGCGCTCGTCGTGTCGATCCTGACGCTCGTGTCCATGATGAAGATCTGGACCGGAGCGTTCTGGGGGCCCACGGACGACGAGCAGCCGGCCGGGGTCCTGCGCCACCACCCGCTGATGTCCGCCGTGACCGGGATCGTCGTCGTCCTGACCCTGGCCGTGGCGCTGTTCGCCGGGCCGATCTACCGGTTCGCGGAACGGACCGCCGGCGACCTGGTGGCGACGTCCGCAGCGACGAGCACCGGGGAGACGCCGTGACGGCCACCGCTCCCCCGCGGCCGACGGCCCGGCCCCGCCCCCGGTGGGTGCAGGCGGTGTTCCTGATGGCCGTGTGGTGCACCCTCTGGGGCGAGGTCACCTGGGCCAACCTGCTGAGCGGCGTCGTGGTGGTGACGGTGGCGCTCGCATGGTGCCCCCGACCGGATCGACGGCACCGGGTCCACCCGATCGCTGCGGTCCGCTTCGGCGTCACCTTCCTCTGGCTGCTGGTGACCTCGTCCATCGCGGTCGCCGCCACCGTCATCCGGCCCACGCCGGGCCGGCTGCGGGCCGGCGTCGTCCTCTGTCCGCTCAGCACCGACGACCCCCTCGTGGCGACGATCGTCGCCGACGCCATCACGCTCACGCCGGGCACGCTCACCTTGGACGTCCACGAACAACCACCCGCGGTCGAGGTCCACGTCCTGGGGCTGGGCGACCCGGACGAGGTCCGCGCCGACGTCGCCGGCCTCGAGCGACTCGTCCTCGACGCCGTGACGCCGATCGGTGCCGATCCCACGACGGACGGTGCGTCGTGATCGTCGCAGTGGGCATCGCCTGCGTCCTGCTGGCCGCCGCCGGCATCGTGAGCATGGCGCACGTGATCCGCTCCACGAACGTCCCGGACCGGGCGGTCGGCCTGGACCTGGTGACCTCGGTGATCATCAACGTCCTGGCGGTCCTGACCGCCTGGTCGTACCAGCCGGCCGTGGTGACCCTGGTGATCCTGCTGACGGTCTTCTCGTTCCTCGGCAGCGTCGCCGTGGCGCGCTTCATCGATCGGACCCGGCGGTGATCGAGGTGGCCCGCGACGTCCTGGCCGGGACCCTGGTCGTCGCCGGCGCGCTCCTGGCCCTGATCGCGGCCGTCGGGATGTTCCGGATGCCGGACGTGTACGCCCGGATCCACGTGGCGACCAAGCCCGCCACGCTGTCGCTGGTCGCCACGCTGGCCGCCGCCGCCGTCCGCGCCCCGTCCTGGGGTACCGCTGCGCTCCTGGTGCTGGCGCTCCTGCTCCAGCTCTGGACGATCCCCGCGGCCAGCCATCTGATCGGCCGGGCGACCCGGCGCTCCGGTCTCCCGCCTGCGTCGCCCGACGCCGTGGACGAGTCGCCCGGGGGCTGAGGGCATCCCGCCGGAGCAGGACCAGGGCCGGATCTGCGGCCGTCAGGTCCTCGGAGCCCGACGATCAGGCGATGAGTTCGCCGGGCTCCTCGACCAGTTCCAGGGCCTGGACCAGGCCCAGTTCCTCGAACAGGTCCCGGATCGGACCGTGCGGGCAGGCCACGGCGAACCGGCCGCCACGGCGGGTGGACCGCAGCCGGGCCGAGAGCACGACGCCGAGGGCCAGCGGGTCGACCAGCCCGGTCCCGCTCAGGTCGAGGACCACGGCGGCCGGGTCGGTCCGGTCGAGCGCCGAACGCAGGGCCGGCATGGTCGCCAGGTCGAGGTCACCGACCACGCGCACCCACGACCAACCGTCGAGCTCGCCGATCGTCACGTCGAACAGCACCGTTCGAGCATACGGGTCGACCCCGACCCGGCGACGGGGCCGCACGCGCCGGCACGCCATCGGCTCGTAGCCTCGTCCCCGTCATGGCCGCACCCTCCCCCGCTGGGTCCACCGGACCCGGCCCGGTGATCGACGAACTCGTCGACCAGTGGTCCGCAGATCCTCGGTGCGTCCACATCGTGCGCCAACCGGCACGACCGGGGCGGACGGCCCCGCTGGAACCGCCGCTCGAGACGACCCTGGCCGATCTGGTCCCGCACCGGGAGCTCTGGACCCACCAGGCACAGGCCGCTGCTCGCCTGCGCCGTGGCGAGCCGGTGGTGCTGGCCACCGGCACCGGATCGGGGAAGTCGCTCGGCTACCAGCTCGCCGCCGCCGAGGCCGCCCTCGCCGGACGGAGCGTGCTCATGATGTTCCCGACGAAGGCACTGGCGCGGGACCAACTGCGGTCGCTGGCCGCGTGGCGCCTTCCGGGCGTCACCGTCGCCGCGTTCGACGGCGACTGCAGCCGGGAGGAACGCACCTGGGTGCGATCCCACGGCGATGTGGTCGTCACCAATCCGGACATGCTCCACCAGGTCCTGCTGCCCGACCACGGACGGTGGAGCCGTTTCCTGTCCCGGCTCGACCTGGTGGTCGTCGACGAGCTCCACGTCCTGCGCGGCGTCTTCGGCAGCCACGTCGGCCACGTGCTGCGGCGCCTGCGGCGCATCGTCGCGCACCACGGATCAGCGCCCACGTTCGCGTTCGCGTCGGCCACGATCGCGGCGCCGGAGGAGCTCGCCTCGACGCTCTGCGGAGAGCAGGTCACGGCCATCGCCGAGGACGGCGCGCCACGGGGACCGCGGACGATCATCCTGTGGAACCCGGAGGCGGCAGCCGAGGCCGCCGCCGCGGCGGGCGAGGCCGTCCCCGAGCGGTGGTCGCTCCACGGCGAGACCGCACTCGTCGCCGAGCGACTCGTGCGCGCCGGACTCCGGACGCTGGTGTTCTGCCGGGCGCGGCGGAGCACCGAGCTCGTCGCTGACGAGCTCCGCCGGTCGCTGCCGAGCGAGCTGGCTGCCGGGGTCCGCTCCTACCGGGGCGGGTACCTGGCCGAGGAGCGGCGCCGGGTGGAGGCCGAGCTGACCGACGGCTCGCTGAGCGTCGTCGTGGCGA
>SXMI01000001.1 GCA_005777415.1 Actinomycetota bacterium
GAAGCAGGTCCGCTCCGGGTCCGGTTCCTCGTCCAGGGCCCGGTCGCCCGCTCCGCTGGCCCGGGTGGCACCCGCTGCCAACGACGCGTCCTCGAGCTCCTCGCGCTGCGCCCGGCCGAGCTGGGCGGGGGCCCGGAGGACGGCCGTGCTGTCGCCGTGGGCGAGCTGCACCGGACGCTCGTCGGCGGCCTCGAGGCGGTGCCCGACCATGGTCGCCGCCCACTCGGCGGCTCGCTCCGACAGGTTCGCCGCGACGGGGGCGGTTCTGTCCACTGCCGCTGGTGCCGGGGGGTCCGCCATGGCGGTCATGGTAGGTCCGGCCTGTGACCGTCACGGGGGAACCCACCCCGGGCCCGGCGTCTGCGGCCTCTAGTGTGCTCGGGTGTCGAACTTCGTGGACGAGTGCGCCCTCAACGTCCGCGGCGGCGACGGCGGAGCGGGCTGTGTGTCGTTCCGTCGGGAGTCGCACACGCCGATGGGCGGCCCTGACGGGGGCGACGGCGGCTCGGGCGGGGACGTGTGGTTGGTCGCCGACCGCAACGTGGCCTCACTGCTGTCGTTCCGTGACCACCCCCACCGCCGGGCGACCTCGGGTTCCCACGGTTCGGGCCGCAAGCGCCACGGTGCCCGCGGGCGTGACCTGGAGGTGCCCGTCCCGATCGGGACGCAGGTCCGGGACCGCGACGGGCAGGTCCTCGCCGACCTGATCGGCCACGGGGACCGGTGGCTCGCCGCCGAGGGCGGGGTCGGCGGCAAGGGCAACGCCCGGTTCCTGTCCAACCGGCGCCGGGCCCCCGGCTTCGCCGAGCAGGGCGAGGAGGGCGAGGAACGCTGGGTGTGGATGGAGCTCAAGCTCCTCGCCGACGTCGCCATCATCGGGTTCCCGAACGTCGGGAAGTCCACGCTGATCTCGCGCATCTCGGCGGCCCGACCCAAGATCGGGGACTACCCGTTCACGACGCTCGAGCCCCAGTTGGGTGTGGTCCGCCTCGGCGACGGCCCCGACGCCTTCGAGATGGTGGTGGCCGACGTGCCCGGCCTGATCGAGGGAGCGGCCGAGGGTCGCGGGCTGGGCCACCGGTTCCTCCGCCACGTGGAGCGGGCCCGGGTCCTGCTGGTGCTCTGCGACCTCTCGCCGTTCGCCGAGCTGTCCCCGTCGGCCCAGCTCGACGTCCTGCTCGACGAGCTGGGGCGCTACCAGCCGGACCTGTTGGAGCGGCCCCGGCTGGTGGTGGGCTCCCGGGCCGACCTGGCCGAGCCGTCCGTGCTCGAGGCCTGGGCCCCCGGGGCGGCGCTGTCGGCGGTCACGGGCGAGGGGGTCGACGGGGTGCTCGGTGGCCTCCGGCGCCTCGTCGAGGCGGCTCGACTCGACGACGGGGTGCCCGAGGGGTTCGTGACCCTGCGGCCCGTGCCCGAGGGGGTGCAGGTCGTCCGCCACGACGACGCCAGCTTCGAGGTCGTCGGCCGGGCGGCGCTCCGGGCCGTCGGACTGTCGAGCCTGGAGGACCCCGATGCGCTCGACGAGGCCCGCCGGCGCCTCGACCGCCTGGGCGTCGACCGGGCGCTGGCGCGGGCGGGGGCGCGGGACGGCGACGTGGTCCACATCGGTGCGTTCAGCTTCACCTTCGAGTCGGCGGACCAGCTCGACGTGCAGCCGTTCGACGAGCCGGCGGCGCGGCGGGCCGCCGTGCGCGGTGACGTCGACGGGGGCGGGTCGTGAGGGTCACCGTCAAGATCGGCACCTCGAGCCTCACCGACGAGTCCGGCCGGATCGACACCGCCGCAGTGGCGAAGGTCGCCGCCGAGGTCGCCGCCGCCCGTGAGGCGGGCCACGAGGTGCTGGTCGTCACCTCCGGAGCCGTGGCCGCGGGGCTGCCCGCCCTGGGGATCGAGGCCGCGGACCGCCCGCGCGACGCCCGGACCCTGCAGGCGGTCTCGGCGGTCGGCCAGGCCCAGCTCGTCCAGACCTGGTCGGATGCCCTCGCCACCCACGGTCTGGTGGCCGGTCAGGTGCTGCTCGCCCCGCTCGACTTCATGGTGCGCACCCAGTACCTGCACGCCCGCTCGACGGTCGACCGGCTGCTCGAGCTCGGCGTGGTGCCGGTGGTGAACGAGAACGACGCCACCGCCGACGACGAGATCCGCTTCGGTGACAACGACCGCATCGCCGCGCTGCTGGCCCAGCTTGCGGGCTGCGACCTGCTGCTGCTCCTGACCGATACCCCCGGCCTCATGGACGCCGACCCGCGGCTCGACGAGCGGGCGTCGTTGATCGAGGAGATCGTCGAGGTGGACCACGACCTCGAGCGCCTGGCCGGGGGTGCCGGGACGTCCCGGGGCTCGGGCGGGATGGCCTCCAAGCTGGCGGCCGCCAAGATGGCCTCGTGGGCGGGTGTGCGCGCCGTGATCGCCCAGGCCGACCGGCCCGGGGTGGTGGCCGATGCGCTCGCCGGCGTGTCCGGCGTCGGCACGGTCGTGCAGCCGCGTGGGTCGCGCCTGTCGGCGCGCAAGCTGTGGATCGCGTTCGCCGTGGCCCCGGGCGGTTCGGTGGTCGTGGACGCAGGCGCCGCCCGGGCGCTGGCGGTCGGTGGCCGGTCGCTCCTCGCCGCAGGCGTGGTGCGGGTCGAGGGGTCCTTCGCCGCCGGTGACGCCGTCGAGATCGTGGGCCCCGACGGCGTCGTGGCGAAGGGGCTCGTCTCGGTCGACGCCGACGGGCTCCGCGCCATGGCCGGGCAGCGGTCGGCCGACCTGGACGGCGGTTCGGGTGCGGTCATCCACGCCGACGACCTGGTGGTGCTCCCGGGCTGAGCCCGGGCCCGATCAGGTGGCCGCCGGGGGATCGCCGGCGGTGTCGCCGGTCGAGGTGGCCGGGGTGCCCGTCGCCGGGGCGGCCGCCTCGCCGATCCCGAGCTTCGAGCGGATCTCCGAGAGGCGAGCCTGGGCCTCCACGTTGACGGCGGCCTGTTCGATCTCGACCATCCGGGACTCGACCGACATGTCCTGGATCTCGGCCATGCCCTTGGCCTTGGCGTAGCGGGTCTCGATCTTCTCCTTGACCTCGGCGAGCGTCGGCACGTCGTCGCCGACCTGCTCGCTGAGCGTGGCCATGGCGGAGTTCATCTGCTCCTGCATCTTCGCCTGGTCGAGCTGCGAGAGCAGGCGCTGCTTCTCGGCGAGCTTCTGTTGCAGCACCCGGGAGTTCTGCTGGACCGCGGCCTTGGCCTGCTCGGCGGCCTGCGTGGCCTGCAGGGACAGGGTCTTCAGCCCCTCGATGTCCTGCTCCTTGGCGATCAGCTGGTTGGCGATCGCCTCGGCGGCCGTCGTGTACTCCGTGGCCTTGGCGGCATCACCCGAACGGGTGGCCTCGTCGGCCATGAGCAGGGCCTGCTGGGCGTTGCGGTTAAGTTGCTCGAGCTGGCCGAGGGCCTCGTCGAGGCGGATCTGGGTCTGCTTCTGGTTGGCGATCACGTTCGCCGCCTGCTCCTTCAGCCGGCGGTGCTGCTCCTGGGCCTCGGTGATGGCCTGCTCGAGCTGGATCTTCGGGTCGGCGGCCTCGTTGAAGGCGCTGTTCAGCTTGGCGCCGAGGTACTTCCAGAAGCGCTTGATCGACTTCCACATGGGTCACTCCTCTCGCTGCGGGACCCCCGCGTGACGAACCGGCGACGAGCCTAGTTGGACATCGAGCGCCCCCGACTGCGCCACCCCCGACGCAGCCGGTCCACCGCCGGCTCGAACCCGCTGGGTCGCAGGAGGAACGTGGCGCCGGCGAAGGTGGCGAGGCCGACGGCGAGGCCGACGGCCACCTCGAGCAGGGCCCGGTCCTCCGAGGCCGGTCGGAGCGCCTCGAAGGTGACGAGGAGCACCAGGCCGACGAGGACCCCGACGGCCACCGAGCGGGCCAGGGCCGCCAGAGCGGCACGGCCGAGCAGCGCCCCGGGTTCGTCGCCGCCGTCTCGCCGCACGGCCCGGTGCAGGGCGGCGAGGGCGACCACGACGATGACCCAGTACGAGAGCGAGTACGCCAGCGCCAACCCGGCGGCGCCCAGGGCGGCGGTGAGCGGGAACATGATCGCCACGTTCAGGACGTTCTGGGTCAGGTTCAACCAGAACGGCGTGCGGGTGTCCCGGCGGGCGTAGAAGGCCCGGACCACGAACAGGTACACGGCGAAGGCCGGGAGCCCGACGGCGAACCCCCGGAGCATCTCGGCGGTGAGCATCGTGTCGGCGGCGGTGAAGCTGCCGCGCTGGAGGACGAGTTGCACCAGCGGGCGGGCGAGCAGGACGACGCCGACCGCCGAGGGCACCATGAACGCCAGCAGGAGGCTGGTCCCCTCGGTGAACCGGCGCCGGAAGTCCCCGGACCGGCCGTCGGTCGCGGCCTCGGCGAGCTCGGGGAGCGAGGCGGTGGTGATCGACACGGCGATCAGGCCGTAGGGGAGCTGGAAGAACGCGAACGCGTAGGTGAACGCCGAGAGCGTCCCCGGCTCCAGCGTGACGGCGAGGCCGAGGATGATCAGGAAGGCCACCTGGTTGGCGGCCGCGAACCCCACGACCCACCCGGAGACCGACAGGAGCTGGCGGACGGCGGGGTGACGCGGCCGGAAGCGCCAGCGGAGCCGCAGGTCCGACCGCCGCAGCGACGGCACGAGCGCGAACGCCATGGCGGCGACCCCGAGCGTCGTGCCGAGCCCCAGGACCCAGAGCTGGAGGTTGTCCCGGTCATCAGCGATCCACGTGACGCTGATCAGCGCCGCAGCCGCCGTGATGACGTTGGTGAGGACCGGCGCGAAGGCCGGGGGAGCGAACCGCCTGCGGGCGTGCAGCAGGGCGGTGAACAGGGTGACGAGCCCGTAGAAGAGGACCTGTGGGAGCAGCAGTCCCATCAGGTCGTCGCCGAGGGCGAGCTGCTGGGTGCGCTGCTCGCCCTCGAGGGGCAGGGCGAACAGCAGGTTGATCACCGGCGCGAGCAGGGTCAGGACGAGCGTCAGGGCGACGATCGCCACGAACGACACGGTGGTGAGCACCGAGGCCGTGTCGTCGTCCGGGTCGTCGAGCGACCGGACGAACAGGGGGACCAGCGTGGAGCTGAGGACCCCGCCGAGCACCAGCTCGTAGAGGATGTTCGGCGTCGTGTTCGCCAGGTTGTAGACGTCGGCCACCTCGGTGAGCCCAAGTGCGGCGGTCAGCGCGGCGATGCGCAGCAGTCCCGTCGCTCGGGACAGGGAGGTCCCGACGGCCGGGAGCGCGCTCGCCTGCAGGAGGCTGCGGGACCGGCGGGCGGCGAGCCCGTCGTCGCCGCGCTCGGCCCGCAGGTCCTGCTCGGTCAGGCCGACGACCGCCTCGTCGTCGCCGACGGCGCCGGCGAAGGCGACCTCGGCGGCCAGGTGACGGCGCTCGCCGGAGTCCGCCGGTCGGTCGTCCCCGCTCACGCCGCGCCCGGCCCGGC
>SXMI01000309.1 GCA_005777415.1 Actinomycetota bacterium
CCTGAGCGCCGATCCCCGGTCGTTCCTGCTCCGCCGCGAGGAGGCGGCGGGCCTGCGACCACCCTCCACGACTCCGTCCTCCACGCCGACCACCCTGACCGACCGGGTGCTCGCCGCCGTGGCGGCCACCGCCGTCCTGACGGTGCACCCCGTTGACATCGAGGAGGGGTTCATCGACACCTCCGGATACGGCGGCGGGCCCAATGCGCACCTGGAGGCCTTCGACATCGGCCCCGAGTGTCTGGCGGCCCGGCCGACGGACCTGTTCGGTGAACCCGGCTATCGGTTCTGGATCGTGCTCCGGGACGGTTCACCGCTCGTGGCGGTCGACCAGTCGAACGCGCGGGCATGGAGTGCATCGGGTGGCCCGCCGGTCGACCTCGTCGACCTCCACCGGGCGTCCTGTCGGGACGTCGCCGTCGTGGCGGGGGAGGTCCTTCGGCGTGGCGTCGGCGGCTGAGCTCGGGGACCCGCTTCGTGGGGTGTGACGCAGTCGATGCCACCGGCGGTGATGGCGATTGGTGCAAGGTGTGTTGGCTCTGGCCGGGCTGATCGAGGCGAGTGACGAGGCGACGCCTCGCTGGGGGTGCTCTGATCGCAGACCCAGCTGGCGCTGGTGGTCATCGGGGCGCTCGGGGGCTTCGTCCTCCACGCCCGTGACGCCTCGGCTGTCCAGGAGCGGGAGGCCCAGGTCGTGGCCCGGACCGACGCCGATGCCGAGAGCGTGACCGTCGCCCGGAACCGCACCATCGCCAGTTACTGCCCCGAGGATGCATGGCTCGGTGGCGCCGGACTGCTCGATCCAGCGGCGGCACTGCGTCAGCAGCTCGACGAGCAGTTGGCCAGCACCAATGCAGCGCAGCGGCGGGCCGCCGGGGTCTGAGCCTCACGCCGGGTTCGATGGCTCCGGATCGGTGATCGCCAGGCCGAGCTCGACCGCGTTGCGCCACGATGCCCGCAGCCGAACCACCGCCGGTGTGACCAGGATCCCGGTGCCGATGATCAGCAGCGCGGCCGAGGAGGTCGCCGATGCCGGGGTGCCGTCGGTGGCGAGCACCAGGACCACGCTGACGAACGCAGTGGCGAGCACCAGGCCGACGACCGACCGCACGGGCCCGCTGCGAGTCCGGCCCATGTCGGTGGCGAGCAGGCCGACGACGAGCAGCGGCTCGAGCGCGTACCGGTTGGCCTCCTGGGCCGGGCGCCACCCCAGACGTGCCCCCCAGTACAGGCCGAACCACGCCACGAGCGCACCGAACAGGAACTCGACGTGGAAACGCTGCCGAGGGGTGAGCACCAGGTGGTCGCGCAGCACCCGGCAGGCCAGGTGCGCGGCGGTGGCGGACAGGATCACGGTCACGAACGCCTCCAGGGTCAGGAACTCGGCCAGGAACACCGCGCCCAGGAACCCGGCGACGTGCAGGCCGAAGCTCCGGCGGAGCGCACCGGCGACCGCCACGCTCGCGACCGCTGCCAGCCAGAACAGGCCGTCGGGGATCCGGCCGGCGGCCTCGACGGTGACGGTGCTCGACTCGGGCGTGAGGACGTTCGCCAACGCCAGCACCGGAACGGTCAGGACCAACGTGCCGCCGACGACCAGGGCGAACGCCCACGCCGTGTCCCTCGGCCCCTGGCTCGCCAGGTCGTAGGCCACCAGGCCGGGCGTCACGAACGATCCGACCACCACGAGGATCTCCACACTGCCGGGCAGCGCCACCAAGCCCGTGAAGCGGAAGGCGACCACGAGCACCGCGGTGAGCACCGAACTCACGGCCACGAAACCGATGAACAGCCAGGCCTTGGTCAGCGGGAACCAGCGGGTTGCGAGCACGCGGACCAGCAGGTAGCTGGTGGCCGTGACGGCCATGATGCCGATGAGCGTCGACCACTCTCGGGCCAGGACGAGGAGGACGACGTACGCAGCCGTCAGGGTGCCGGCTGCGGTGACACCGAGCCGGGCGTAGAGCAGCGCCCCAGCGACGACCGATGCGACGAGTACGAACCGCATCGTGTCGATGTCGAGGGTCAGCAGGTCGCCGACGTTCACGACCACCCCGTCGGGAGATGGATTCGTTCGCCGCCGTGGAAGAACTCGCGGCCCCGGTCGGCGATGCCGTCGTGTTCGTTCTCGATCGAGACGATGAGCACGCGTTCCGCAGCAGGCCGGATCCGTTGGGTGAGGTCCTGGATCCGACGGTTCCACACGGTCTGCGATCGGGCGAGGTGGGCCGCCGTGGCGATCCGTCCGGGGTCCCAGCCGTGGTCGATCAGGTCGCGGCGCACCCGTCGGTCCGGCCCGCCGCCCAGGACCAGCCCGTCGAAGAACCTTGGTCGGAGACAGCCCAGGAACGACAGGCTCCGCAGCGGCCGGTCCCAACGGCCGACCACCAGACCGATCCGCACCACGTCCTCGGGTGGCCACGGAAATGTACGCAGCGCCGCCAGCAGACTGTCGGGATCGTTGATGGCGCCGAGGTCCACGTAGGTCCCCTGCAGGTCGCCCACCGCCCGGCGCCACACCTCCTGTTCGCCGGGCTCGCGGCTGACCTCGGCCATGCCGTGCACGGCGTCGTCGTCCTCCACGCCGAGCGCCCGCGTGATCGCCAAGGTGATCGCAGCGTTCTGCGGGTGGACGAACGGCATCCGGAACGACAGTCCCGTCTCGATGTCGTCAGGGTGGACGATCTGCAGCTTTGCGTCGGCGGCCGTCGTCGCGAGCTCGATCGCGCCGAGGGGGCCGGGTGTCGTCTCGCCCGTGACCACGAGCGAGCGTGGGGTGACCGCTTCGGCGAGCGACGCCGCGATCTCGGTGGGATCGGATCCCTCGTCCTCCAGGTGGTCGACCTGGACGTTGGTGATCACCACGACGTCCGGGTCGACCATCTCGCCGGCCACCATCCGGATCAGTGCGGGCTGGACCGCCATGCACTCGAAGATCAGTGCGTCGGGTGGCACGGGGGCGCCGAGCGCCGCGTCCATGCGCCGGAGGATCTCCAGCACGCTCGGACGCCCGAACCGTCGAGTCGGTCGTTCCGTCCCGTCGGGGCGGATCTCGACGGCCGCTGTGCCGGTCGTCTTCGCGTACGGCCGGTAGCCGGCGGTGCGCAGCGCTGCGTGCAGCGCTCGGACGGTCGAGGACTTGCCACGGGACCCGGTCACGAGCACGCGAACCGGGACCCGGTCACGCCGTCGACGGAGCCGACGGTTCCACCACCACCAGGCCGTCACGGCGGCTGCGACGTAGGCGACGGATGCTGCGGCGGAGATCGCTCCCCGGGACGCCAGATCCTGACCCCAGGCGACGGGCTCGAGTGCCAACAGGCAGACGCCCGTCACCCCGTGTTCCTCTCCACGGGGTCAGGCTAGGTGACCCCCCCGCCCCTGATGGCCGAGGTTGGTGGTCCGTGGGGCCCGATCGGATCGACGCAGAGCGTCACGGCATGCGTGCGGCGGTCGCGGTCTGCGTCGGCCTCGCCCTGTCGGCCCTTCCGATGGCGTGCGCATCGTCCGATGGTCCGGGCACCACGGTGGTGCCCGAGCCGACGGTGTCGCCGGCGACCTCCGTCGTGCCGGGAGTGTCGCTCGCACCCGATGCGGTCGCCCGCACCGAGCGGAGCATGCGGGGCCAGCGGTACTGCGAGGTCCTGCTCGTCGACGTGGTCGACGGCGCCGGTGTGGCCGAGGTGTTCAACACCTGGCCGCTGAACGACTGTCCCGAGGGGGAGTGGCGGGCACTCGACGCAGGTGCCATCGCCGCCGCGAACGGCACGTCGATCGCCCTGTTGAACGGGCCGCGCTACTGGCTGATGAACTCGATCGACAAGGCCGACCGGTCACAGATGACCACCGAGACGTTCGGAGACCTGGAGATGATCCGCCAGGCCACTGTCGACATCGGTCCGGTCGCCTCGGCCGCCGTTCCCTACCAGCCACGCCCCGTCGATCGCCGGGCGGCGTTCGTCTTCGACGCCGGCGAGACGGTCTTCGAGCTGACCGCCCCGGACGGCCGACGGTTCGTGATGCAGACCTGGTCGCAGATGGTCGACCCTGCCCTGGCCGAAGCCGACCTGGCCGGGCTGGGCGGCCGACTGCAACTGCCGCCCGGTTGGAGCTTCGGCTCGCGGGTCCTGGAGGCCGACCTGGTGCTCGACACGACGGGCGAGACCGCGCAGGTGCTCCAGGACGATCTCCGGAACAGCTACTCGCTCGTTCCGGCCTGACCCACCCCGATTCTCCGGCTCCAGCGCGCGAGACGTACTCCGCGCGCGACCCGTATATCGGAGGAGGTCAGGGGGTGACGAGGACCTTGCCGCACTCGACCGAGCCCTGCAGCAGGCCGAGCGCCTCGTCGAAGCGCTCCAGCGGCACCCGGTCGGTCAGCACCGAGGACAGGTCGCGGCGCGCCAGCAGGTCGATGGCGTCGGCGAACCGAGCCGGGTACTCCATGGACCCGCGCAGCGTGAACTCCTTCATCAACAGCATCAGGTAGCTGGTCGCGATCGGTTCGTAGTGCAGTGCCACCACCGAGCAGCGGCCGCCCACCCGGCCGCGGTCCAGGATCTGGGTGAGCACCTTGGCCGACCCCGACGCCTCGATGAACGCCGCCGTCGCCGGCGTCGGGCCGAACATGAACGGCACGGTGCCGTGCAGGTCCGCCAGCGCCGGCCACACGTCGTCGGTCGCCGGGTCGAGCGCCGCCTGCGCCCCGAGTCCGAGCGCCAGCTCCCGGCGCCGGGCCGACAGGTCGACGGCGACGACCTGCTCGC
>SXMI01000310.1 GCA_005777415.1 Actinomycetota bacterium
GTAGCTCGCACCACAAAGCGGGGTCGGGAATTGCCAGGTCAGCGGCGTTGGAGGCGCCGCTGGAGCGCCACGACGGCCAACGACAGCACCAGCGCCGCGAACCCGGCCAGCACGAGCAGGTTGATCGCCACGTCGGCCAGGGACGCCCCGTCGAACACCACCGAGGTGAGCGCGCTGGTCGCCCAGGCCTGCGGGGTGAGCACCCGGGCCACCACCTGCATGGCGGCCGGGGCGACCGACAGCGGGAAGAAGCAGCCGCCGAGCGCCGCCATGCCCAGCGCCAGCGGGATCCCGAAGGCGACCGCCTGGTCCGGGGTCCGGGCGAGCGACCCCATGAGCACCCCGGCACCGGCCGAGACCAGGGCGAACAACACGATGACCGCGCCCAGCACGATCGGGTCACCCCAGTCGACCCCGAAGGCCACCGTCGAGACGCCGGCGATGAGCACGCCCTGGCCCAGGGCGATGAGGAACCGGGACGCCGTCACGCCGAGGGTCAGGCCGGCCACGCTCACGGGCGCGGTCAGCGCCCGGTCGGCCACCCCGAAGGTTCGCATCTCGACGAGCGACGACCCGCCGGCGAGCGAGTTGATGAACATGAACAGGATCAACTGCGACAGCGCCGTGAAGGCGAAGCCCGACACCGGGTTGCCGGACCCGCCGACGGTCACGTCCTCGACCTGACCTCGGGTCAGCTGACGGACCTGCTCCTGGGCGGCCGCGAGCGCCTCCTGCTGCTCCACCCCGGTGCGGTCCTCGGCGAACCGGGCGGCAGTGATCACCAGTGCCTGGTTCTCCACCACGGAGTCCAACATGTTGCGCAACATGGCGGACGCCTGGTTCGCCGGGTCCAGCTCGAGTCGCACCTCGCCGGTTCCGCCCGACTCGACGGTCTCGGTGAGACCCGGCGGGATGATGATCCCGGCCTCGATCTCACCGAGCTGGATGTCGCGGACGACCTGCTGGGCGTCGTCGTAGAACGTCACATCGAGGGTGTCCGCGCCACCGACCGCCTCGAGCAGCTGCGCCCCGATCCCCGTCCGCTCCCCCGCCACGACCCCCACCCGTACGACACCGGCGTCGGCCGGGAAGGCCACACCGAGCGCCAGGATCAGCACGAACGGCAGCACCACCATGAAGAACAGGGCGACCCGGTCCCGGGCGAGTCGCCGGAGGTCGACCGACGCCACCGCCCGGATGATCGACCACGTCGACGGCGGTGACCACCTCCCCGAACCGGGTCGGACGAGCGGCGACCGGGACGGCGCAGGCGACGGAGCGGGTGACGGCGCAGGAGCCGAGGTGCTCATCCGTACCTCCGCACCATCGCCCGGGTGCCGATCAGCAGGCCCACCGCCCCGATGGCGAGCAGCGCCAACAGCAGCGGGACGACCGACACCAGGTCCTGTCCACCCGGGCCGAGCTCCACCAGCGCTCGCATGGCGATGGCGTTCGGCGTCAGCGAACCGACCGCGCCCAGCAGGCCCGGGAACTGGGCACCACCGAAGAACGCCCCGCCGATCACACCGAACAGGAACGCCAGGGCGTTCGTCCACCCCTCGGCCTGGGCCTCGGTCCGCGACAGCGCCGTGATCACCGCCGACAGGCCGCTCAACGCGACCACGAGCGACACGAGCACGACGATCACCTCGACCGGTTCGCCCCACCGGGCACCGAAGGCCAGCGTCGACACGCCGTAGACGACCATCGACGCCAGGACCCCCTGGGCGAACACCCCGAGCGACGTCCCGCCGACCAGCGCCTGGGCCGACACGGGGGCGGATCGGATCCGGGCCAGCGTCCCCTCGCGGTCCTCGCGGACCAGGTTGCGGGCCGCGCCGCCCAGGCCCAGGAAGAGGAAGATCGTCAGCGGCCCGAAGTACAGGGCGGCGTTGAACGAAACCTGCAGGTCGCCGATGTCGACCGTGATGGCAGGTCGCAGCTGCTGGATGTCCACCAGCGGCGGGGCGTCGGCGTCGATCGCCACGACCGTCGAGGCCGCCGCCCGGATCAGATCGGACTGCGATGCGATCTCGCCGGCGATGGCGGTGGCGATCTCACCGGGGATGGCGCGCTGGGTGTTGCGCACCACCTGCAGCGGTGCGGGCGTCGAGCCGAGCGACGCCTCGTAGCCGGCCGGGATCACGAGTGCGGCGTCGGCCACCTCGTCGGCCACGGCAGCCCGGGCGTCGGGGACGTCGGTCAACAGCCGCACGGGACCGTCGGCGAGCTGCTCACCCAGCACGGCGAGCACGCCCCGGCTCGTGGGGGTCCCGTCCAGGTCGACGACGGCGATGGTCGCCGAGGGGCCGCCCGACCCGCCGAACGCGAGGGCCATGATCAGACCGAGCACGAGCGGACCGACGACGGCGGTGAGGATCAACGACTTGCTGGTCAGGCCCCGGCGCAGGTCCTTGCCGGCGATGACCAGCGCCGCCGACGACCTCCGGGCTGACTGTGCGACGGCCACGGTCAGTCCCGCAGGGCCTTGCCGGTGAGGTGCAGGAACACGGACTCCAGGTCGGGCTCGACGACCTCGACGCCCTGGACGGCGACGCCGGCCCGCTCGGCGTGCTCGATGATCGGAGCGAGGGCCCGGGCCGGGTTGGTGACGGCGACCTCGACCCGGCCGTCCCCGGACGAGGTCCGGACGACCAGCGGGTCCGGTTCCAGGGCGGCCAGCAGCGCGGCGGGATCGCCGTCCAGACTGAGCCGAACCACCGGGTTCTGGCCGACGGCACTGACCAGCTCGGCCTGGGTGCCCTCGGCGACCAGACGGCCCTCGTCGATGATGCCGATCCGGTCGCAGAGCCGCTGGGCCTCCTCCATGTAGTGGGTCGTGTAGAGCACCGCCATCCCGTGCTCCTGCAGGGCCGCGATCCCGTCGAGGATCGATGCCCGACTCTGCGGGTCGACGCCGACGGTCGGCTCGTCCAGCACCAGGAGCTGTGGTTGGTGCAGGAGCGCCGCGGCGATGTTGCACCGGCGCTTCATGCCGCCGGAGAACCCGTCGATCCGGTCACCGGCGCGGTCCTCAAGCGCCACGATCTCGAGGACCTCGTCGACACGGGTCCGGAGCTCGGATCGGGTCAGCCCCTGCAGACGACCGAAGAAGCGCAGGTTCTCCCGGGCGGTCAGGTCCGGGTAGAGGGCGATGTCCTGGGGGACGAGCCCCAGGTGCTGCTTGGCCTCGCAGCGGCCGGTCCGCATCGGGGTCCCTCCGACCTCGACCAGGCCCGAGTCGGCGTGGAGCAGA
>SXMI01000311.1 GCA_005777415.1 Actinomycetota bacterium
AGGGCGATCAGGTCGATCAGGGGGACGCCACCGGCGTGGCGACCAACCGTTGGGTGGTGCTGCCGTCGCCGAGCTCGCCCGAACCGTTGAACCCCCAGCACCAGACCCGGCCCACCAGGCGACCCGACACGAAGTCGGGTCGGACGACACAGGTGTGATCGGAGCCGGCGGCCACCTGGGTGACCCGGAACAGGACTCCGGATGCGGTCTGCACCAGGGCCTGGGAGGGCTCCGCGACCGTGGTCGTGCCGCGTCCGAGCTGACCGGACCCGTTGGCCCCCCAGCACCGCACCTCGCTCACGAGTTCCGCCCAGCTGACCGTGCACGAGTGGGTGCCCCCGGCGGTGGCCTGGGCTGCGATCCCCGCCGGGAGTCCGACGGCCGTCGGGGTCGTCCGCGGCCCGGTCGTCGTCGAGTCCCCCACCTGTCCGGCGGCGTTCGCCCCCCAGCACCGCGCCGCCCCGCCGACGACGGTCGCACAGGTGTGGAACCCGCCGGCGGAGATGCTCGCCACCTGGACCGGGATGTCCACGAACGCGGCCACGCTCGACTGGTCGCCCGAGGTGCCGACACCGAGCTGTCCGTCCAGGTTCGACCCCCAGCAGCGCACGGCGCGATCGACGAGCACGGCACAGGTGTGGTTCCCGCCTGCGGCGACGGCGACGGCGTTGAGCGGCAACCCCAGGACCCTGACGGCCGCGGGCCTGGTCGTGGTCCCGGCGTCGCCGAGCTGGCCGAAGCCGTTGAAGCCCCAGCAGAGCACGCGTCCATCCACCATGGCGGCGCAGGTGTGGTTGGAGCCCGACGACAGCTGGTACGCCCCCGTGAACGGGAGGCCGTTGATGTCCACGACCCGGAGCGGAGTCACCGAGAGCCCGCCCTCGACCCCGTCGCCGAGCTGACCGACCGAGGCATCCCCCCAGCACCAGACGTCGCCGGCGGCGCGGAGTGCACACGAGTGCGACAGACCGGCCACGACCTGGACGGCGCCGCCGATGACCCCCGAGTACGGGGTCGTCACGACACCCCCGGTCGCTCCGTTCCCGATCTGGCCCGAGCCGTTCGCCCCCCAGCAGGACACGACCCCCGTTGCGTCGACGCTGCACGAGTGGGCGGCGCCGGCCGCGACGCCCACCGTGCCGAGGTTGCCCGCCGTCGGCGTGGGCGTGAACGCCGGGAGACCCGTGGTCTCACCGAGCTGACCGTCAGCGTTGGTGCCCCAGCACGCCGTCACCGGGGTCTCGGTCGACCCGGGTTCGAGGGTCAGGGCGCAGGTGTGGTCGGCGCCGGCCGTGATCGACAGCACCCGGGCCGTTCCGGCGTTGACGGCACTCGGCACCGAACGACTCGTGCTCGTCCCGTCGCCGAGCTGACCGAACGAGTTGGACCCCCAGCACCGGGCCGTACCGTCCGCGAGCACGGCGCAGGTGTGGGCGCCGCCGGCCGCAATGCTGACGGCTCCGGACAACCCTGTGACGGCCACCGGCGTCGGACGTGCTGTCGTGGTCCCGTCGCCGAGCTGACCGGCCCCGTTGGAGCCCCAGCACCTGGCGGTGCCGGTGGCGAGCAGCGCACAGCTGTGCTCAGGTGCGGCCGCGAGCTGGACCGCGCCGCTCAGGCCGAGCACGGCCACCGGGGTGGTGCGCCTGGTCGTCGTGCCGTCACCGACCTCTCCGGCCCCGTTCGCCCCCCAGCAGCGGGCGGTGCCGTCGACGAGGAGGGCGCAGGTGTGGAACCGGCTGGCGACGATGCCCGTCACGTCGCCGAGTCCGGGCACCGTCAGCGGGTCCGGGCTGGGGAGTGTCGAGCCGTTCCCCAGCTGCCCGTCGGCGTTCCCACCCCAGCAGCGGACGGTTCGGTCGGCCAGGAGTGCGCACGTGTGGTCTCCGGCGGCCGCGATCTGCACTGCGGTGGAGATGCCGGTCGACCGGGGCGCGAGCGGCACATCGTTGAAGTTCCCGATCCCGAGTTGGCCCGAGTGGTTCGCCCCCCAGCACAACACAACTCCGGAGGCGGTCAACGCACAGGTGTGGTCGGCACCCGCCACCACCTGCACCGCGTTCACGATCCCCGACACCTCGACGGGCGACCACGCGTCGTTGGTGGTGCCGTCGCCGATCTGCCCGGAGGCGTTGGCACCCCAGCAGCGCACCCGGCCACCACCCACGACGGCGCACGTGTGACCGGAACCGGCACCGACGACCTCACCGGCCCGGGGAAAGGCCGGGAGCGGCTCGTAGTAGCCGAGGACGTCCACCAGGTAGGCGGCCGACCCGCCCAGGTTCCGGATCCCCAGGTCGGCCGTACCGCTGAGGGTCAGCGGCACGGTGCCGGTGTTCGTGATCCCCCCGACGGGGCTGTAGTTGAGGAAGGTCGCCGTCGGGGTTCCCCCGGCCGGAGCGATCTGCGTGAACCCGGTACCGGCCGGTGACACCGCCGTCACCGACGCCTCGACGGCGGCCGCGCGCTGCGGGACGCCGCAACCGAGGCCGCTCGAGGTGCCCTGGCCGCTGAACGCGACACGATCGCCGGCCGTCTGGAAGGTCCTGGTGACCCCCGCACCGAGCGGGCCGCCGGCGTTGCGGGTGTCGACCGTCCGGCACGGAGTGACCGTCTGGTAGCGGGACCCCGCACCCGGCGACGTCGTGTAGTACCCCTGCACGTCGATGCGGACGTGTGCCCTCCCGCCCAGGTTCTGCACCGCCAGGTCCGTCAGGTTCAGGTTCGACAGCGTGACGCTGCCGGTGTTCGTGACCCCCGTACCGTTCGTGTAGTTGATGAACGCCGAGGCGGCGACGAGTCCGTCGTTGGGGGACACCCGGGCGAATCCGGTGCCTGTCGGTGAGATGACGGTGACTGCGATCTCGACCCCCGGCACGCCGTCGGGTACACCGCACCCGCCGGCCTGGCCGCCCTGGTCGGCGAACAACGCTCCCGACCCGGCGATCTGGAAGAACCTGAACGTGTCCGGGTCGACCGGCGCACCCCCGAAGGAGGAGCGGGTGTCGACCGCCTTGCACGGCGCGGCCAGCGGCACGTAGTTCGCCCCGCCCGCCGGGGTGAAGAACCCCTGGATGTCGACGATGACGTGCACCGTCCCGCCGAAGTTCGCGACGGACAGGTCGAGCTGTTCGGCCGTGTTGATCGGCACCGTGCCGGTGTTCGTGATGCCCCGCCCGACCGTGTAGTTGAGGAACGCGGCGTTGACGGCCGGTCCCGTCGGGAACGCCCTCAGGAACCCGTTCGCACCCGATGGCGCGACGGCGGTGATCGAGACCTCGACGGCCTGCGCATCGGCGGGAACCGAACAGCCGGAGACGCTGCCGCCCTGGAAGTCGAAGCTGGAGGTTCCGCGCATCTGGAACGGGCGGGTCTCACCGGCCACCAGGTCACCGAGAGGGACGCTCGGGGCCCTGGTGTCGACCGCCCGGCACGGCGCCGGGAGCGCCACGTAACCGAGTCCGCCCTCGACCGGCGCCGCTGCGGCCACCGGGGATGCCAGCGGCGAGTCGGCCGGCACCACGGCCTGGACGACCGTTCCGGCCACGCCGAGCGTCGCCCCGAGGACGGCGGCCACGACCAGCACCGACACCGCCCGACCACACCTGGAACCCATCACGGCCACCCCTTCGTCGACCCGCCACAGCGGTACCCGGTGGCGGCGGACGCCGGCCACGGTATCCGGGAGTCGCGCCAGTTGCGGTCTGACAGTTTCCCCGACCCCTCGCTGTCACAGGGCCCCGGCATGATGCCGCCATGACCTCGCAGCTGAGCCTCATCACCACGGAATCGGCCGGGACGACCGGACCGGAGCCCACGTCGGGCGCCGAGCCGGACTCGGCACGACCGGCGACCGAGGTCGGATCGGTGCGCTCGAGGCCGGTCAGCGTCATCGGTCGCCTCGACCGCAGGACGATCACCCGTGGCCGACGGGGTGTGGCCGCAGCCCGAGCCGAGTTGCAGGACGCCACCGCCCGGGCCGCCGAACGTCAGCGGGCCCGCATGGAGGAACGGATCGCCCGGCTCGAGGAACTCAGCCAACGGCCCCGCCCCTCCGACCCGGGCACCGGCGACGACCCGGGCACCGGCGACGACTCGGGCACCGGCGACGACCCGGGCACCGCGCACCGAGCGGCCTGATCCGGGTCCCGCCCTAGGATCGTCCCATGACCGACGTCGTGATCATCGATGCCCTCCGCTCCCCCATCGGCCGCCGCAACGGAGGCCTCGCCGGGCTCCACCCCGCCGACCTGCTCGGCACCGTCCAGGCGGGACTCGTCGAACGCTCCGGGATCGACCCCGCCGAGGTGGAACAGGTCGTCACCGGGTGCGTCTCGCAGGTCGGCCAGCAGTCGTTCAACATCGGCAGAACCGCCTGGCTGGCGGCCGGGCTGCCCATGTCGACAGGGGTGACCACGGTCGACACCCAGTGCGGGTCCTCGCAGCAGGCCACCAACCTGGCGGCATCACTGGTGGCATCGGGAACCGCCGAGGTGGTGGTCGCCTGCGGGGTCGAGTCCATGAGCCGGGTGCCGATCGGCTCCAACTCCTCCAAGAAGCTGGGTCTCGGCGGACCGCTCCCGAAGTCCTACTTCCCCCGGTACGAGCCCACCTCGCAGTTCGAGGGGGCCGAGCGGATCGCGGAGCGCTGGGGGGTGACGCGCGACGACACCGACGAGTTCGCGTTCCGCAGCCAACAGCTCGCCGCCCAGGCCTGGGAGCAGGACCGCTTCGCCGGGCAGGTGCTGTCGGTGGACGCCCCACAGCTCGGCGAGGACGGCGAGCCGACCGGCGACCTGCAGCAGATCAGTCGGGACGAGGGGCTCCGTGAGACCACACCGGAGGGGCTCGCCAAGCTCAAGCCCGTCGCCCGCGAGGACGGCGTCCACACCGCGGGTTCGTCCTCGCAGATCTCCGACGGCGCCGCCGCTGTGCTCAGGATGTCGGCCGAGAAGGCCGCTGCACTCGGCCTCACGCCGCGAGCCAGAGTGGTCGACACCTGCCTGGTCGGTGTCGACCCGGTCCTCATGCTCACCGGCCCCATCGACGCCACCGAACGGCTGCTCGCCCGGACCGGCCGGAGCATCGACAGCATCGACGTGTTCGAGATCAACGAGGCGTTCGCATCGGTGGTGCTCGCCTGGGCCCGAGAGACCGGGGCCGACCTGGATCGGACCAACCCGAACGGCG
>SXMI01000044.1 GCA_005777415.1 Actinomycetota bacterium
GCGGGCCATGGCAACCCTCCGCCGCATGGTCGGGAACAGCGCACCGGCATCAACAGCACCGGCATCAACAGCACCGGCATCAACGGGACCGAGCTGCTCGACCCGCTGCACAGCTGGCGTTGGCCGGTCGCCACCGGCTCGGGCACCCACCTCAGCTTCGCGGCGCTGGCCCGGCTGACCTCCGATGCCGGGATCCGATGGGTTGCGGACCTGCCCGACGGTTCCCAGCTCGACCTGGGCCGACATCGACGCACCCCCAACCGGCAGATGATGCGGGCACTGCGAAGCCGGGACGGCCACTGCCGCTTCCCCGGGTGCTCGAGCCGGCATCGCCTCCACGCCCACCACATCCGGTGGTGGATCCACGGCGGCCCGACCGACATGGACAACCTGATCCTGCTGTGCGCCAAGCACCACCACGCCGTCCACGACCGCGAGTGGACCTGCACCGGCACGGCGGCAGCACCGGAGTTCCGCCGGCCCGACGGGCGGGTGGTGGCTCAGCGGCCCCCGGTCTGCTCGGGCACCTATGCCGAGCTGCTAGCGGCCCACGAGCAGGCGGGGCTCGACGTGTGCGTGGACGCTCCGGGAGGCCGGTGGGGCGGCGAGCGCATCGACTGGGACTGCTTCTTCGCGGCGTTCGCCGCCCCCGAGCCGGTCGATGGGTGGGCGGGTGGGTAGGTCTCAGCCCAGACGGGCGAGCAGTTCCAGGAGCTCGCGTTCGCGACCCCGCAGCGGGAGTCGTTCCCTCGACACGACCAACACTGGGCCATCGCTGGGCAGGGGAACGACCGCCAGCTCGCGGACGTCTGCGGCCACGCCGTCGGTCAGCGCACCCCCCACGAACGCAGCGAGCCACCCGGCGCTGGGGACCCCGTCGCCACTGGCGGCCACCACGCGGCCCCCAGTGGGTTGCACGAGCGCGGCCCAGTCGGCGTGCAGGAGCGATCTGGCCCCGGCGGCCAGGATCTCGGCCCGGTTCTCCTCCGCGCAGCCGTGGAGCTCGACCGACACCCGGAGCGCCGACACGGCGGGATCCTCAGGCGGCCCGTCCAGCGGTCGGACGTCCTCGACATCCACGCCCTCGACCTGCGACACCTCCTTGAGGAGCAGGTCGAGCGGGACGGCATCCGGGACATCAACGGTGAGTTCGTCGACCGCCCGGCCCCCACCCCGCTCGATGATGTCGATCCCGACGAGGTCACCTTGGACCGCACCGACCCGACTGGCGACGGATCCGAGTGCGCCCGGTCGGTCCGGGAGCCAGACACGCAGGACGTAGGCAGCCACGCCCGGACCCTAGCGGTGCTGTGTGTCGGCCCCATGTCGTGCGCGTGAGCGGAGTGGTCGTGAGCGGAGTGGTCGTGCGCGTGAGCGGAGTGGTCGTGCGCGTGAGCGGATGCGACACCGGCGCCGCCCCGGGAGCCGGGCCGGGACGGCTGCTACCGTCACCGCTGTGACGCAGAGCGCCGCCGCACCTCGGCGTCTGACCGCCCGGGGCGAGGAACGGCGGGCGCAGCTGCTCGAGCTGGCCACCACCCGCTTCGCCCGGGACGGCTATCACTCCACCTCCGTCTCCGACATCGTCAACGGGCTGGGGGTCGGCAAGGGCGTCTTCTACTGGTACTTCGACTCCAAGGAGCAGCTCTTCCTGGAGATCCTGAAGTCGGCCCAGCGCGACCTGCGACGCTCCCAGCAGCGGGCCATCGACGGGGTGGACGAACCGGTCCGTCGCATCGCCCTCGGCGTCCGGGCCGGCGTCCTGTGGACCGCCGAGCACGCCGAGCTCCGACGCCTCGTCGACTTCGCACGCACGGAGGCGTCGTTCGCTCCGGCGGTGCGCGCCGGCCAGCGTGCGCTGGCCCAGGATGCCGTGGCGCACCTCGAGGAGGCCATGGCGGCAGGGGCGATCCCCGCTGGTGATGCCCGGGCGCTGGCGTTCGGGCTGCTCGGTGTGACAACGACGATGACCGACGCCCTGGTCGAGGAGGGACGCCACGACCCGGAGACGGTCGCCGACCTGGTCGTGTCCTTCTGCCTCGGCGGGATAGGCGCAGCCTCAGCGGGATAGGCGCAGCCTCCGGCCTGAACCGACGGTCAGCCCAGCTTGGGCAGGGCCCGCTTCAGGTTCCGCACGGCCTGGTTGATCCGCTGCTCGTTCTCGATCAGGGCGAACCGCACGTGGCCCTCGCCGCCGGGGCCGAAGCCCACGCCCGGTGACACCGCCACCTGGGCCTCACGCACGAGCATCGAGGCGAACTCCACCGACCCCAGGTCACGGTACGGCTCGGGGATCGGCGCCCAGGCGAACATCGTCCCCATCGGCGGCTCGATCTCCCAGCCGATCCGAGCCAAACCACCGCACAGGGCATCCCGACGAACCTGATAGACCTCGTTGACCTCGGCGGGGTACTCGGTGGCCTCGTTGAGCGTCACCGTCGCCGCGATCTGGATCGGTTGGAACGTCCCGTAATCGAGGTACGACTTGAGCTTGGCGAGCGCCGCCACGACCTCCCGGTTGCCGACCATGAACGCCACCCGCCAGCCGGCCATGGAGAACGACTTCGTCATGGAGTACAGCTCGACGGCCACGTCCTTGGCGCCCTCGGCCTGCAGGATGGACGGCGGGACGTAGCCGTCGAAGCCCAGGTCGGCGTAGGCGTTGTCGTGGACCAGGACGACCTCCTTCTCACGGGCGAAGTCGACCACCCGCTGCATGAACGCCAGGTCCACGCAGGTCGTGGTCGGGTTGTGCGGGAAGGACAGGACGATCACCCTCGGCTTGGGGTGTGAGTACTCCCACGCCCGCAGCATGTTGTCGAAGAACTCGTCGCCGGTGCCGAGGGGGATCTCACGGACGTTCGCCCCGGCGAACAGCGGGGCGAAGATGTGGATCGGGTAGCTGGGCGCGGGCACGAGCGCCGCGTCGTGCGGCTGGACGAGCACCCACATGAGGTGGCTGAGCCCTTCCTTGGCGCCGATCGTGTTGATGACCTCGGTCTCGGGGTCGAGCTCCACGCCGAACCGGCGCAGGTAGTAGGCGGCCGCGGCCTCGCGCAGGCGGGGGATGCCACGACTCGCCGAGTAGCGGTGGTTCCGGGCGTTGTGCGCCGCCTCGGTCAGCTTCTCCACGGCGATGTCGGGCGAGGGCAGGTCCGGGTTGCCGAAGCCGAGGTCGATGATGTCCTCGCCCGAACGACGGGCCTGGACCTTGAGCCCGTCGATGATCGTGAACACGTAGGGCGGGAGCTGGTTGATCCGGCGGAAGTCCATCGGCGCCACCTTACGCCGCGGGTTCAGACGCCACGGAGGAGGTTCCGCCGTCCGGCGAGCAGTGCGGCGCCGACCGCTCCCGCCCGGGCGCCGAGCGGGACGAGCTCGATCCGAGGGGTCGGCGGGCTCAGAACGACCGCGTGGTTCGACCGGAGCTGCGCCGTCACCGCCCTGAGCAGGACGTCACCCATGTCGCTGATCCCCCCACCGATCGCCACGAGCTGCGGGTCGAGGAGGGCGATGATCCCGGCGATCCCAGTGGCCACCCGGGCTGCGAACCCGTCCAGCACCGCCGCCGCCCCCGGCGCACCGGCACGCACCGCCGAGGCGAGATCCAGGCCGGTACGGCCCGGCACGAGGTCGGCCGCCAACGTGCCCCCGTCGACTGCGTCACCGATCGCCTCCCGGAGCGCACTCCCCGATGCGTAGCGCTCCCAGCACCCGCGTTGGCCGCACGGGCACGGAGGGCCGCTCGGGTCGATCACGACGTGGCCGGGTTCGCCGGCAAAGCCCCGCGCGCCGCGGACCAGATGGTCCCCCACCACGACGCCACCACCGATCCCGGTTCCGAGGGTGACCGCCACCAGGTCCGCGGCGTGCGGGTCGGACCACTCGTGCGCCGTCACGGCCACGCAGTTGGCGTCGTTGTCGACGACGGGGTCCAGTCCCGTCCGCCGACGGAGCTCGCCGGCGACGTCGACGTCGACGAGCCCGGCGGCGTTGGGCGCAGCCCGGACCCAGCCGTCGTGGTCGACGAACCCGGCCAGACCGACCCCGAGCGCCGGCGCCACTGAGGAGGGGTCGCCACCAGCAGCGAGCAGGCGGTCGACCACTGCGACGACCACGTCGACCACATCGGGCCGATCGGCGCTCGACGGCAGCTCGATCAGGTCGACGATGCGGTGCCCCGAGGAATCCGGACGGAGCCGGACACCGAGCGCCTTCGTCCCGCCGACGTCCACGCCGAGCAGGTCCGCGCCCGCCGACAGCTCGCTCGACGTCGGTCCCGACCGTCGCGGCAGGTCCGCCTCACCACTCGACGACACGCCCGGCATCCTCGCCGATCGCCCGCCATGCTGGCGAGGCGGGCGGGGCGACGACGACGCACTGGACCTGCGAGGCCGCCTCGAGGACCCGGACCTCCATGTCGGCGGTGTCCTCGTCGACGAGCAGGACGAGTGGCGGCCGGCCCGGCCCGGCTGCCGCCCGCAGGGCCGCAACCCGGTGGACCAGCTCACGAACCCACGGCCCCTCGCCCGCCAGGCGACCGGCGAGCGGAACCCCGACCGGTAGCCCGCCCGCACCTCCGGACGGCCGTGCCGCCTCCGCCGACGCCGCCACGAGCACGTCGAGCAGTCGTTCCTGCTCGGCGAGCAACCCCCGGAGGTCCGCCGCCCGGCGACGCAGGTCGTTCACCTCGGGAGCCGCGCCCTCCTCGGGGGTCGGTCCGGCGCCGCCGGCATCACCACCGCTGACTTCACCACCGCCGGCATCACTGCGGCCGGCGAGCAGCCGGCGGGCTGCGGCCAGGACCTCGATCGGGTCGCCCGTTCCCGCCGGGGGTGCGGCGCCCACCTCGACGAGGGCGCGGAGCAGCCGGGCCACCGCCGCACCGAGCCCGCCGTCGTCGGGCGCCGCGCCGCTCCGCTCACCGATCAGATCGGCGACCTCGTTCGCCGTGAGCCGTCGGACGACCTCCACCGGGATCCCCAGGAGCCCCGCGGCCTCGGCCCGCAACGGGGACCGCTCACGCTGCGACGCCCGGGCGTCGACCTCGCCGGGGAGATCAGCCCGGAGCCGGTCGAGCTCGGCCTGCAGCAGACGTCGGCGGGCCTCGAGCACCCGGTCGCGACGAGCGGGTCGAACCACGGAGCCGTCGTCGAGGAGCAGGTCGACGTACCGGCCGTAGCCGAGCTCGCCGAGCAGCACCGCGGCGCGTGCCTCGAGCTCCGCCCTCCGCTCCCGGTCGCCCGGCGACACCGCTCCCCGGGCGTCGAGGGCGAGCAGCTCCGCTCGCAGCGCCTCCAGCTCGCCGAGCAGCATCGAGTGCTCGGCGCCCCGCTCGAGAGGCCCCAGGTCACCCTCGGCCAGGTCGGCGGTGAGCTCGTCGATCCGCCAGGCCGTCGCCTCGGCGCGAATGGATGCGTCGTCGGCCGCCGCCACGAGGGCCCGCAACCGACGTTCGAGTTCGGTCCCGGCGCCCCCCGGATCGTCCTGGAGCAGTGCCAGCGACACCTGGTCGGCCGCCGCCTCGACCTCGTCCAGAGCATCACGCCGGACGGCCCCTGCGGCCGCATCCGCCGCCGCCAGCTGCTCGAGCTCCACCGCCACCCGGAGCTCACCCTCGACGAAGTCGAGCTCGGAGCGCAGCTCGTCGATCCGGCGGGCGGCGACCCGCCGGGCCTCGGCCCCCGGGTCCACCCTGAGGTCCGGCCGATCGACCCCGAGGTCCGGGAGCGGCGGTGGCCGGTGATCCTCTCGCAGCTCCAGCACCGGATCGGGCCCGCCGGCGCCCAGGGCTCGGATCGGGCCGAGCATCCGATCGATCTCGATCAGGCCGGCAGGCGCCACGACGGCCGGGTCGCCGATCGCCCGGGCCGCGGCGACCACGGCGGCGACCGTCGTCACGGGTGCACCCAGCAGCACGGTCAGGCCGGGGTGGAGATAGAGGTCCTCGACGGCCGGACCACAGCCGTCGAGTCGGATCAGGGGCATGCGCCGTCTCCGTCGGCATGAGCCACCCGAATGTGAGGCGTCCGGGGGTGAGGCGACCGGGAGTGAGCGGCGCGGTCAGTCCAGGGGGATACGACGCACCCGACCGGACCGGGGCCGGCCGGGTTCCGGTGTGGGCCCGGCTTCGCCATCCGCGCCGGCGACAGGACCGGCATCCGCGCCGGCGACAGGAGCGGCATCCGCGCCGGCGACAGGACCGGCATCCGCGCCGGAGGCGGGACCGGCATCATCGACCCGGACGGCCCGACCCCACGGGGTGCGGTCACCGCGGGCGGACGCGGCGAGCGCGCCGAGGAACCCCGGGAACGACGCGGCCAGCTCACCGAGCCGGGCCCGGTCCTCCACGACCTCCTCGACGGCGTCGAGCAACGACCGCGCCGCCGCCAGGAACTCTCGCCCGGCAGCCTGCAGGTGCTCGGCCCCGGCGGCGGCCGTCGATGCCGGCCCGTTCGACTCCCCCGGTTCGTCCACGGGTGCATCTTGACCGAATCCGGCCCCGGCGGCCACGCCGGGCCGCAGCGCCCGACCGCACCAACCGGCCAGATCACCCGGCCGCACCACGCCGGCCGCACCACCGGCGCGAGCGTCGGGCCCGACCCGGCGCCTCAGCTCGCCGGCGCGTCGAACCGCACGCGCAGCTCTCCGTCGGCGAACCGCGCCGAACGCACCTCCCGGCGACGCAACGACGCCGGCAACGGAAGGGACCGCCGAAGCGCCCCGAGCGTGACGACGAGGTCGTCGCCCACGGTCGCCACGTCGAGCTCGTCGGCGTCGGCCTGCGGCAGTCCCACCACGAGCACGGGTCCGTCCGGACCCTCCTCCACGCGGAGCGGCCGGCCCTCCACCAGCTGCGCGGACGGATCCACCTCACCCCAGGTCCGGGCCGCCAGCGCCAGCAGGTCGTCGATGCCCCCGAGCTCGTCGGCGGTCAGATCGGCCCGGAACACCGGGAGCGGGTCGAAATCGGCTCGGATCCGTTCGAGGTGACGGGCCTGGGTCCGCCGCCAACCGTCGAGGAACGGGGCGTCGGCGTCGTCGGGCAGGACACGGTTCACCACCACCCCGTCGACCGAGTAGCCGAACAGCGACAACGACGCCCAGGTCCGGCGGGCCTCGGCCAGCACCATCTGCTCGGGCTGGACCACGAGCCGCACCGAGGTGGCCGTCGGGTCGGCCAGGGCGATGCGGACCGCGTCGATCCGATCGAGCAGGTCCGAGCCCGCGACGAACACCTCGTCGCGGGCGATCGGCAGGTTGGTGAACCGGCCGAGCACCGGCCGGGCCAACCGGTGGAGCCGTCGGGATGCGCCGAGGAGGCGATCGCTGTACCAACCCAGCAGATCGGGCAACGAGAGGAGCCGGACGGTCTCGGCGGTCGGTCCGCAGTCGACGACGATGACGTCGAACTCGCCGACCGACCCGAGCCGCTGGATCTCCAGCAGGGCCACCAGGTCGTCCAGGCCCGGCAGGACGGACAGCTCCTCGGCCTCGACCGAGCGGACCCCCGCCCAGTCGAACACCTCGAGCAGCCACTCCCGGACCTCACCCCAGTGCTCCTCGAGCCGCTGGCGGGCGTCGACCTGCTGGGCCCACAACCCCGGCACCACCTCGCGGAGCTCGGTCGCCAGGGGGACGCCGAGCGCATCGGCGAGCGAGTGCGCCGGGTCCGCCGAGGTCAATGCGACCCGGCGACCGGCATCGGCCAGGTGGAGCGCCGCGGCGGCGGCGGTCGTGGTCTTGCCCACGCCACCCTTCCCGGTGAACAGCACGACCCGGGTGGCCCCGGGTCCGGTGTCGGCGCTCACCGGGGACCGGCGTCGCGCCGGGGTGGGAACACCCCGTGGCGGGCGCCCCACAGTCCGCACCACCCCAGTCCGAGGATCGGCGCCAGCGTGCCGAACGCGAGCGGGGTGAAGGGCCGGACCGCTGCACCGGCCACCACGACGACGACCTGCACCGCCAACGACGCGAGCAGCGGCGTGCGCACCGACGACGGCGCCGAACCCGCCAGGAAGAACAACCCGCCGATCCCGATCTCGACGGTGCGGCTCCGGCCGGCGGCGAACAGCACATCGACGATGAACAGCGCGCAGCCCCCGACGAAGCAGCCGAGCGCCACCACGAAGAACACGAGTACGAACGTGTCCGGCCACGCCGCGGCCAGCGCGGTGACGACGGCGAGCACCGCCGTCGAGGCCAGCGAGGTGCGCACGATCCACCGGCCGGGCACCTGGTCGCCGAACGCCTCCCGGAACCGCTCCTCCCGCTCGGCCCGGTCCTCGTCCCGGCGGGCCTCGACCCGGGCCCGCGCCTCGGCGGCGGTCTCTCGTTCGCTCACGGTGCGCCATCCTCCCAGCACTCGAGCTCCGCCGCCACGACAGCCCGACCGGCGACGCCCGGCAGGTCGAGCAGGTGGTGCAGCCCGAGGCGCAGTGCAGCCCAGGCGGCGTGCTCGGCGAGCAGGTCGTCGTCACGCAGGTACCGGGCCAGGACCTGTTCGGTCCGCTCCCGGGCCACCGCCGTGCCGACCGCCGGACCCCCGGCGTTGCCCAGCGCCACCAGGGCGTTGCGACGGACGACCCGGAGGTCACGGTCCGGGATGTACCAGTGGCCGACCACCGCCAGCACCTCGTCGTCGCCGGACTCGAGCAGCCACCACAGGTCGATCAGCCCCGGCCGTGTCGGTGACAGCACCCGGCGTCCGCCGACCCGCTGGTTGGGGGGGCACACCTCCTGGCAGTCGTCGCAGCCGTACAGGTGCCCGCCGAGCGCGGCCCGGTAGGAGCGCGGGAACGAGCCGGGGACCTGGACCAGCCAGGCCAGGCACCGGCGGGCGTCCAGGACCCCGGGCGCCACGAGCGCTCCGGTCGGACACCCGTCCAGACACCGCCGGCACGTGCCGCAGCCGTCATCGACGGGTCCCGGGGCCGGGGTCAACCACGCATCGGTCACGACCGACCCCAACACGAACCAGCTGCCCTCGCCGGGCAGGAGCACGTTGGTGTTGCGGCCCGACCAGCCGAGACCGGCGCGGACCGCCACGGACCGGTCGACCATGGAGTTGTCGTCGGCGAACACCAGCGCCCGGTGGCCGGCGGCGCGCAGCGTCGACGCCACCTCCCCCAGCGCCGCCCGGAGCGGCTCGTAGGCGTCGACCCGGGCGTAGCGCGCCACGGTCCCGACCGGGGCCGTCGCTCCGTCGCCGGCCGACGGCGTCGCGCCGCGTTCCGCGTAGCGCCACGCTGCGGCCACCAGTGACCGGGCTCCGGCGAGGGAGCGACCGGGGTCGGTCGACCGCTCGGGGTTGCGGTACGTGAACTGCATGCCACCGTGCAGGCCGTCGGCCTTTCGCTTTTCGAGGATCTCCCGCGTAGCGTTGAAGGGGTCAGCGTCAGCGACGCCCACGTGGTCGATCCCAGCGGCCGCAGCAGCGTCGAGGACACGCCGGGTCAGGTGGTCATCGGGCCCGGTCGGCAACGAGGAGTCAGACGTGGGCACGTCACCATGGTTGCCGCTCTGGGGCAGAGCGGACGACCCGAACGAACTCATCCGACGCGGGCGCGCCGCGTACCCGGCAGGTTCCCGGTGAGCGTCCCGGTCGCAGCCGCCGTCATCCTGGGCGCCATGCTCCTGCTCGTCGTCGCCACGATGCTGATCGAGCAGGGCGGTCGCATCGTGCAGCGGGTCCGTCTGGCCGCACCGAGCAGCCCTGCGGTATCGGTGGTCGAACCGGAAGCGGAGCCGGTCGTCCAGCAGCCGGCGGCAGTTCCCGAGCCGGTGGCCGCGGTTGCCGCCGTCGAGCCTGAGCCTGAGCCGGTGCCCGAGCCGGTGCCTGAGCCTGAGCCGGTGGCCGAGCCGGTGGCTGCGGTTGCCGCCGTCCAGCCTGAGCCTGAGCCGGTGCCCGCCGGCGGGGTCGCCCGTGACGCACTCGTCATCGGCAGCAGCTCCATCTCGGTGCGCGACCGGGCGAGCGTCGACACGCTGACGGGGGTCCTGCTCGGGGCCTACGTGGCGTCCGGAGGCCCGGCCGCCAAGCGGGCGGCCGCCTGGGTCACCGCGGCGGCGACACCGCCGAGCCTCGATGCCGACACCTTCGCCGCAGGCGTGGACCTGCGCGGCCGGATCGGACGGGTCACGACCCTGCTGCGCTGCGACGACCGTGACGTCACGTGGATCACCCGCCGCCACGACGTCGACATCGAGCTCGGACTCCGGCGAACGCCCGTCCAGGACCCGGTGCTCGAGGGGCTGCTCGTCTGGTGGCGCTCGACCCGTTCCGTGCCGGTGGTCCTGAGCACCGCCCAGGCGAGCGAGCTCGCCAGCTCCATCGCGGCGGTCGAGGACCAGCTCGACGGGCACCCCTGGGCCGACGTCGTGACCCGACTCCGCACGGCGCTGCTCGACGGGGTGGTGCACGAACGCGAGGTCCTGCTCGACGTGGCGGGCGAGAACGCCGCCGGGGGCGGGGCCGAGACGCAGGAGGACGCGCCGGGCATCCCGGGTCGACCTCCGCTCAGCGCGAGGCGCGGGCCCACGCCAGCAGCTCGGCGCTCCTGAGGAGGTTCGCCCCGAACGGGCGCACGCCGTCGCGCACTCGCCGGTCCGAGCTGACCACCACGACCGGCCGGTCGACCGGGAGCGTCGGCACCACCCCGATCAGCACGTCGTCCGCCTCCACGCCGACGGGACTGAAGTGCGTCCGGACGCCGAGGGGCACGTGCACGGCCGGCCGCTCCCCCACCTCACCGCCGTCGAACACGACGTGCACCTCGGCGCCGGTCCGCGACCGCAGATCGGTGAGCAGTCGGACGACCTGGTCACGCTGCTCGGACGGTCCCAGGTCCGGCCAGGCCGACATGGACAGGTTGTAGCCATCGACCAGCACCACGACCTGCGGTGCACGGAGCAGCTGGTCGACCCCCTCGACCGTTCCCTCGACCACCCCGCGGCGCAGCGGCAGCGGCACCCGACGGCGCCGCACCCGGGACGCCGGCCGCGACCCGCTCGGCGCGAGGCCGGCACCGGCACCGGCACCGTCACCCGGGGCCTCGGGCGGCTCGAGGCTGGCCCGGAGGCTGCCGGCAGCCCGGTCGAGCTCCTCAAGCACCCGGACCAGGTCGTCCAGCGCGGTGCGCCGGGCCGCCTCGACC
>SXMI01000312.1 GCA_005777415.1 Actinomycetota bacterium
CCTCGATCTACCTGCCCCTGCTCGAGGAGCTCGACCACGTGCCACGGCACCGGTACGCCTACGGCGACGAGATCCTCGCCCACCTGCAGGCGATCGGCGACCGCTTCGAGTTGAACCGCGGGGCGTTGTTCCACACCGGCGTGACCGCGGCGACCTGGGACGAGGCGTCGGGCCGCTGGCAGATCGACACCGACCGGGGGGACCGCCTCGCCGCCCGCTACTACGTCCTCGCCGTGGGGATCCTCAACCTCCTCAAGCTCCCGGCGATCGATGGGATGGAGCAGTTCACCGGGCGCTCGTTCCACTCCGCCCGCTGGGACTACTCCTCCACCGGCGGAGGGCCCGGCCTGCCCATGACGGAGCTCGGCGACAAGGTCGTGGGCCTGATGGGCACCGGGGCGACCGGCATCCAGTGCGTGGAACCCCTCGCCCGGGCCGCCCGGCACCTGTTCGTGTTCCAGCGCACTCCGTCGGCCATCGGCGAGCGGGGCAACCGCCCCACGGAGCCATCCTTCGCCCAGGGCCTGGAGCCCGGTTGGCAGCGGGCCCGCATGGACAACTTCCAGGCCGTGATGCTCGGTCGACCGGTGGACAGCGACCTGATCGACGACGGCTGGACCCGGGACTACGCCCGGGTGCAGAACCCCCCGAGGAAGCTGCCCGACGAGAGCTTCCCCGACTGGATGCGGCGGGCCGAGACGGTCGACCTCGAGGTGATGGAGGCGCACCGCAACCGAGTCGCAGCGCTCGTCGAGGACCCGGCCACCGCCGAGGTGCTCAAGCCGTGGTACCGCTACCTCTGCAAGCGGCCCTGCTTCCACGACGAGTACCTCTCGGCGTTCAACCTCCCGAACGTCACTCTGGTGGACTGCCCCGCCGGCATCGACCGGATCGAGCCGGAGGGCCCCGTGGTGAACGGCACCACCTACGAGTTGGACTACCTCGTGTACGCAACGGGGTTCGAGGCCGAGCTCACCCCGCTCCCCCGCCGGGCCGGCCACGACATCGTCGGCGTGGACGGCACGACCCTGGCCGAACGCTGGGCCGACGGCGCCGCCACGCTGTTCGGCATGATGCTGCCGGGGTTCCCGAACCTGTTCGCCATGCCCGCACCGGGCCAGCAGGCGGTCGTCACCGTCAACTACACCCAGCTCGCCGATCTGGGGGCCGAGGTGATCGGTCGCACGATCGCGGCCCTGGTCGCCGAGGGCGCCCCGGTGTTCGAGGTGACGCCCGAGGCCGAGGAGGCGTGGACCGCCGGCATCACGAGCTCGTTCGTCGACTCGAGCTCGCTCATGTCGGCCTGCACGCCGTCACGGATCAACAACGAGGGTCACCCCGAGCTGTTGAATCCCCGCAACGGCAACTACGGCCGGGGCTTCGGCGACTTCTTCGCCTACCGGGACCTGGTGACGGCCTGGGTCGACGACGGAGCGTTCGAGGGGCTCGAGCTCCGATGAGTGCCGACGCCACCGGGCGACGGGTCGTCGTGGTCACCGGCGGCGGCGGTGGCATCGGCGCCGCCATCGCCATGGAGCTCGGCCGCCGGGGCGACCACGTGGTGACCGTCGATCCCCTCGTGTCGGTCGACGGGACCGAGCAGCTCGGGGGCTCGGAGCCGACCACGGCCGAGCGCATCGTCGCCGCCGGCGGCAGCGCCCAGACCTCGGCGGCCTCGGTCACCGACCCGGAGGCCATGACCCTGCTGGCCGACGAGTTGGTGCAGACCCACGGTCGCATCGACGCGGTCGTGAACGTGGCCGGGATCACCCGCCCGACCGGGTTCGCCAAGGGTGCCGAGCACGACTGGTCCGCCGTGTTGTCGGTGCACCTCGACGGGTACCGGAACCTGCTCGAGGCCGTGTTGGGGCACATGGCCGCGGCCGGTCGTGGCCACGTCGTGGGCGTCACCTCGGGTTCGGGTTGGCGGGCGGCGGACGCCGGCGCCTACAGCTGCGCCAAGCGGGCCGTCGCGTCGCTGACGTGGCAGTTGGGTCGGGCCACGCCGCCCGGCGTGGCGGTCAACGCCATCTCGCCGATCGCCATGACCCGCATGGTGGCTGCAGCCCTCGGTCGCTCCGGTGCGTCGGCGGCCGCTGCGGCCGCACCGGGCGGTTCATCGGCCACGGGCGGGCTGTCCCTGGGGTCCATGCCGGAGCCGGAGCACCTCGCCCCGCTCGGCGCCTCGCTGGCAGGTCACGGAGCGGCCGCGGTGACCGGCCGGGTGCTCTTCACCTGCGGTTCCGAGGTGGCGGTCGTCGACCCGCCCCGGTTGCTCGAGGTGGTGCGCACCGCAGGGGCCGCCTCGGTGGGCGCCGTGGTGGACGCGTTCGTCGAGACGCTCGCCACCGCCCAGGCCAGCCAGTCGACCGGTGGCGGCGCGAACCCGAGGTTCGCCGGGTTGTTCGACCTCGCCGGGTCCGCACCGCACGACCGACCGATGCCCCGCACGGTGATCGTCACGGACCGACCCGACCTCGGCGCCGCGATCGCCGGCGCGCTCGACGACGCACTCGCCGGCTCGGGCGCAGCCATCGTCGTGCCGGCTGGTTCCGACCACCACGGTTCCGGACCCACAGCCCTGTTCGGCGCAGCCCGCGACGCGCTGGCTGCTGCTGCCGGGGCCCACGGCCCGCTCGACTCGGTCGTGGTCGCCCTGGCGACACCGGCACCTGCCCGAACCGGCACCTGGGACGAGGTGCTGTCGAGCCACGCCGGGCTGAGCGACTGGCTCCTCCGCGATGCCGCATGGGCCAGGGCCGCTGCGGAGCATGCCGCCGATACCGGCCACCCGCTCCGGCTGGTGACCGTGACCGATGCCGCGACCGCCGGCGGCCGCAGCCGGGCCCAGGCGGTGGCCCAGCTCGCCCGGGCCTCCGTCCGGGCCACCCGTGAGCTGGTCGCGGCGTTCCCGGTCGCGCTCGAAGCGCCCGGCGAGCATGCAGGGACCGGAGCACTGGTCCGGTCGATCGTCACCCGGCCCACGGTCGACCTGGCCGGAGCCGAGTTGGTCGTGGGCGACGGCTGGCTGGGTCTGCGCAGCCATCCTCGTCCCGCCGGCAGCATCGTCTACGGCGGGCCGGACCTGCCCGACTGGTTCAACGAGGTCCTCGAGGAGCAGTGCCGGTGAGCACCACACCCGGACGCATCGTCGACGCCCACGTGCACCTGTGGGACCCGGCCCGGACCGACTGGTACCCGTACCTCGGCGGCGGACAGGACCTCGGCATGGGAGACGTGACCGGCATGTCACGGCGCTTCGACCCGACGTCCTACCGGAACGAGGCCGACGGGTGGAACGTGGTGAAGCTGGTGAACGTCGCCGCCGCGACCGGGCGACACTCGGTGGACGAGACCCTCGAGTTGGACCGTCGGGCCGAGGCCGATGGCGAACCCGCCGCACTCATCGGCGGCCTCCCGGCCACCTCGTCGACCGCCGAGGCCGTCGCCGTCATCGACGAGCAGATGACCGCGGAACGATTCCGGGGCGTGCGGCCGATGAACCCCAAGGCTCCTCCGGTTCCGGACGACGAGGTGCTCCGGGCCCTCACCGAGCGCGGCCTGGTGTTCGAGTTGATGGCGCACCCACCGGACCTGGTCCAGGCCGCAGCCCGTCTGGCGAACCATCCCGACCTGACCGTGGTCGTGGAGCACACCGGCTGGCCCCGCTCCACCGATGACGGCGAACGGAGGCTGTGGCTGGAGGGCATCGCCGCGTTGGCCGACGCCGGCCCACACGTCCACTGCAAGCTGTCGGGACTGGCCATGCCGCTGGGGTCGATGACCGCCGCAGCGTTCCGGCCGTGGATCGAGCCCGCGATCGAGTCGTTCGGGGCCCGTCGGTGCCTCGTCGCAAGCAACTTCCCCGTCGATGGGTTGCACGGGTCGCTCGACGAGCTCTGGACCGCCTACTCGGAGGTCACCTCGGGCCTCGGCCCCGACGAGGTGGACGACCTCTACGCCGGCACCGCCGAACGCGTCTACCGGTGCTGAGCGCCGCCCTCGCCGCGCTCCCGTGACGCCTCGACCTCGTCGGCGAAGGTCACGGCGCCGGCGAGGAAGTCGTCGATCGACGAGGTCTTGAACTCCGCAACGGCCTTCATGTCGGGCAGGTAGTGCTCGAAGCGCTCGCCCTCGACGGCCTCGATGATCCCGGCGGCGACCGTCTCGGGCGGCTCCATGTCGCCGGAGAAGTGAGCCGGGTCGTTGCCCGGACGGTCCCAGATGTCGGTGGCGATGGCCCCGGGGATGATCAGGCGGACGTCGACACCGGTGTGCCAGAGGTCCATGGCGAGGGACTCGCTCCAGCCGCACAGGGCGGACTTCGAGGCGCAGTACGCGGACTCGGCCGGGATCGCGGCGCGGCCACCGAAGCTGGACACGTTCACGATGACGCCACGGTCACGCTCCAGCATCCCGGGGAGCAGCGCCATGGTCAGCCGGGCCGGCGACTCGAAGTTCACCGCCATGGTGGTCCGGAGCTCGGGGACCGTGAGCTGCTGGGCCCGGCGACGCATGGGCGCCGCTGCGTTGTTCACGAGCACGTCCACCCCGCCCAGCTCCTCGACGACCCGGGCGGCGAGGGGCTCGGTGACATCGGGGTCGGCCAGGTCGACCAGATGGGCGTATACCCGGCCGCCCAGGTCCCGGCAGCGACCGACGACCGCGTCGAGCTTGGTCTCGTCACGGCCCGTGACGGCGAGGACCGCTCCCCGCTCGACCAGGATCGGGGCCAACGCGGCCCCGATCCCGGCGGATGCGCCGGTGAGGAGCACCCGGGCCCCGTCGAGCTGCATCTCGTTCAGAACCGGTCAGGGGCGTCGCGACCGTCCAGATCACCGTTCGCACGCGCCTCGCTCAGCAGGTGCTCGATGACCTCACCGGCTCCCATCGGCTCGCCCGGGTTCGTGCCCTCCGGACCCCGGTGCCAGCCCTCGGCCACGGCGATCGTGTCGCCCCGAACGTCGAAGACGCGCCCGGTGACATGCCGCGCCGCCGGACTGGCCAACCAGGTGGCGACCGAGGCGACCCAGCGCGGCGAGAGCCGCTCGCGGACCTCATCGGACACGTTCTCGTCGCCGCCCATGAGCGGGGTGACGAGTCGGGTGATGGCGGTCGGCGCCAGGCAGTTGGCGGTCACGCCCAGACGCCCCAGCTCGAGCGCGCACACCAGCGTGAAGCTGGCGATCCCGGCCTTGGCGGCGCCGTAGTTCGCCTGACCGATGTTGCCGTAGAGACCCGACGGGGACGCCGTGTTGATGATGCGGGCGTCGACCTCCTCACCGGCCTTGGACTGGGCCCGCCAGTAGGCGGCCGCGTGCCGGGTCGGACAGAAGTGGCCCTTCAGGTGGACGCCGAGCACGTCGTCCCAGTCCGACTCCTCCATGGAGAAGCGACACGCGCAGGATGTAGCGCGCC
>SXMI01000313.1 GCA_005777415.1 Actinomycetota bacterium
GCACCTACCCGCTGCCCGAGGCCCAGCTCGACCGGTTCACCTTCAAGCTGGTCGTCGGCTACCCGACCGCTGAGCAGGAGCTGACGGTGCTCGACCGCCACCACCGGGGCCTCGATCCCCACGACGTGGCCGCCGCCGGGGTGCGACCCGTGGCGGGTGCCGCCGAGCTGGCCACCGCCCGACGGCTCGTGGCCGAGGTGGGTGTGGCGCCGACCGTGCTCGAGTACGTCGTGGCGCTCTGCCGGGCCACGCGTGAGCTGCCTGCGGTCGAGGTGGGCGTCTCACCCCGCGGTGCGACGGCGCTGCTGCACGCCTCCAAGGCCTGGGCGTGGCTGTCGGGCCGCACCTGGGTGTCCCCCGACGAGGTCAAGGCGGTGGCCGTCCCGACGCTCCGGCACCGGTTGGTCGTCCGGCCCGAACTGGAGCTCGAGGGCACCACCGCCGACGGCATCCTGACGGGCCTGTTGGCCTCGGTCCCGGCACCGCGCTGAGCACCCCGTCGTGTCGGTCGTCCCCACCCGCAGGCTGGCCCTCGTGGTGCTCGCCCTGGGCGCAGTGCTGGCCGTCGTCCCGGTCGCACTGCCGTCGGTGTGGGTCGCCGCCGGACTGCTCGCGGCACTCGCGGTCCTGCTCACCGTGGGGGATGCGCTGGCGGCGGTGCGGCCGGGAGCGTTCACCTTCGAGCGCCGGCACCCGCCGGTCGTGGTGGCGGGGACCGACGCCACGGTCGAGTGGGTGGTGCGCTCCTCGTCCTCCCGGCCGGCGCGACTGGCCGTGGCCGACGAGCTCGCACCGTCGCTGCGCGCCTCGGCCCGACGCTTCGAGGTCCGGGTCCCGGCCGGTGCTGTCGTGCGAGTGTCCACCACGATCCGCCCCGTGCGCCGGGGCCGGTTCGAGCTGCCCCGGATCGCGGTCCGGATCGTCGGGCCCCTCGGCCTCGGGGCGCGCCAGCGCGAGGTGCCGCTGGCCAGCGTGCTCCGGGTCCACCCGCCGTTCCGGTCCCGGGACGACGCCGAGCTCGCGATCCGACGGGGGCGCATCCTCGAGATCGGTCTCCGCTCGGCCCGGGGGCTGGGCACGGGCACCGAGTTCGAGCAGCTCCGCGAGTACGGGCCGGACGACGAGTTCCGCCGCATCGACTGGACGGCCACGGCCCGGACCGGCCGGCCGATCGTGCGGACCTTCCGGGCCGAACGGAACCAGACCGTCGTCGCAGTGCTCGACACCGGCCGGGTCACCGCCGGTCGGGTGGCGGGCGTGCCCCGGTTGGAGCACGCAGTCGACGCCGTCACGGCGCTCGGCGAGGTGGCGACCCGGCTCGGCGACCGGTGCGGACTGGTGGCCTTCGGCAGCGGGATCCGGGCCGAGGTCCCACCCGCCCGGCGTCGGGACCAGGTCGGCCGACTCACCGAGGCCATGTACGCGCTCGAACCCGAGCTCACCGAGTCCGACTACCCGACGGCCTTCCGCCACGTCGTGGCCCGCTACCGCCGGCGGGCGATGCTGGTCGTCCTGAGCGACCTGCTCGAACCCGCCGTCGAGGACTCGCTGCTCCCGGCGCTGCCGCTCGTGACCCGGACCCACCTCGTGGTCGTCGCCGGCGTGCGCGACCCGGAGGTCGAGGCCTGGGCGCAGGAACCGGTGGGGGACCCGGAGGCGGTTCACCGCCGAGCCGCCGCCACGACGGCGCTCGCCGACCGCCGCCGGACCGCCGCCCGGCTCCGTGGTCTGGGCGTCACCGTGGTGGACGCCGCGCCCGGACACCTGGCGCGGGAACTGGCCGAGGCCTACCTGCTCGCCAAGCAGACCGGCCGCCTCTGAGCGGTGTGACGGTCTGAGCGGTGTGACGGTCTGAGCGGCCCGGCGCTCAGCCGCGGATGGTGGTGCCGGAGGCCGCCGCCTCCTCGGCGAGGTCCAGCACGTCGCGTCGGTCCTCGCCCCACAGGCCCGTGGCGCCCCCGGCCGCCGCCCGCTGGCCCAACAGCACCACGTAGACGACGAACGCCGCGAACGCCGAGACCCCCACGGCGATCCGCAGCGCTGTGGGCAGGTCCGAGGGGGTGACGAACCCCTCGATGAACCCGGCCACGACGAAGCAGGCGATGAGCCCGACGATGATGACGACCGAGCGGAGCCCGGCATCGCGGAGCGCATCGCCCCGCGTCCGGTCGCCGGGCGCCACGATCGCCCACGAGATCTGCAGCCCGGACGCACCGGCGACGATGATCGCCGCGATCTCCAGCAGACCGTGCGGCAGGATCAGCCCCCAGAACTGCGCGCCCTCGCCGGCCCGGTGCATGACCGCCGCCATCACCCCGACGTTCAGGCCGTTGTAGCCCAGGATGAACGCCGGCCCCACGACCGGAACCACCCCCAACGCGAACGCCGTGAACGCGACGTAGGTGTTGTTGACGGTGACCCGCCCGGCGAAGTTCTGGGCGGCGTCGGAGCGGTAGTACTCGGCGAAGTCGCGTTCGGCGATCACCTCCTGCAGCTCGGTCGGCACGCTGGCGTCCAACGCGCTCGGTGACCGGGCCAACCACAGCCCGGCGGCCAGCGCCGGGAGCAGGAAGCAGGCGGCGGCCACCGCCACGAACCTCCGGGCGTGCCAGACCGCGGCGGGGAAGGTGGTGGTGACGAACGTGGCCACCGCCCGGCCGGGCCGCCCCCGGCGCCGGTAGAGCACCAGCCGGGCCTCGCCCAGGACCCGCGACAGTCGGGCGTTCAGGTCCGGGTCCGCGTACACGGTCCGGGCGTGCGAGAGCTGTGCCGACACCCGCTGGTACAGGACGACGAGCTCGTCGGCCTCGTCGTCGCTGAGGGACGACAGGCGACGGTTCGATCCTCCCGCCCGACGGCTCAGGTCGCCCAGGCGACGCCAGGTGGGTTCGTGGCGCTGGATGTAGCGGTCGATGTCCACGGCGTCCTGCGGGCTCCCTGCTCGATCCCGCCCACTACCGTAGGCCCGTGCCCGCCGGTGTCGTCACCCCCGAGGCGGTCCTGCTGGAGCTGCCCACCGCGGGCGTGGCCACCCGGACGCTGGCCCGACTGGTCGACCTGCTGCTCCAGGTCGTGCTCGGGATCGCCCTCGTCCTGCTCGCCGGTGGGGCCATCGCCGCCGGTGCGAGTCCCGAGCTGGCGATCCTGGTGGTGGTCGTCGCCAGCGTCCTGGTGATCCCGGTGACGGTGGAGGTGCTCTGGCGGGGCCGCAGTCCCGGCAAGGCGCTGTTCGGGCTGCGCGTGGTCGACCGGGACGGCTCGCCGTCGACGCCCCGCCAGGCGATCGTGCGTGGCGCCGTTGCGATCATCGACACGTACCTGTCGCTCGGGTTCCTGGCGCTGACCGTGGCGACGGGGACCCGGGACACCCAGCGCCCCGGCGACCTGGCCGCCGGCACGGTCGTGATCCGGGAGCGGACCGGGCGTGGCACCGAGGTGCCGATCGCGTTCCTCCCGCCGCCGGGGTTCGAGGGCCTGGTCGCCTCGCTCGACGTGTCCCGGCTCGACGACGAGGACTTCTCGCTCGTCCGGGCGTTCCTCCTCCGGGTCGACCATCTGGACCCGGCCGTTCGCCTGCGGCTGGCGACGGAGTTGGCCGAGGGCATCCGCCGGCGGATCGACCAGCCGGTGACCGTCCCGGTGACCGCCGAGGTGTGGCTCGTCTGCGTCGCGTCCGCCTACCAGTCCCGGCGGGGCCACCTGCTCGCCGATGCGGCGCTGGGGCTGGCGCCGATCGCAGCACCCGCCCGGCTCCGCTGAGGCGGTCGCCGAGTGGGTGGCCCCGCCGGGGCTGGGCCACACTCTGCGGCGATGGACTTCGACGACACGCCCGAGGAACGAGCGCTGCGGGCCGAGGCGGTCGCCTGGTTGGACGCCCATGCCGAGCGACGTGACCGGTCGATGCTCGACGAGCTGCGGACCTACCGGGCCACCACCGAGGTCGAGGACGCCGCCATGGTCGACGAGGCCCGCCGCTGGCAGCGGGTCAAGGCCGAGGCCCGGTGGGCGGCGCCGCACTGGCCGGAGTCCTACGGGGGTCGGGGGCTCTCACCATCGCTGGCGGGGGTGTTCGCGGCCGCCGAGGCCGACTACGACGTCGCCGGCCGGATGTTCACCGTCGGCGTCGACATGGTCGGCCCGACCGTCGTCGAGTGGGGGACCGACGAGCAGCGGGACCGCTGGCTGCCCAGGATCCTCCGGGCCGACGACGTGTGGTGCCAGCTGTTCAGCGAGCCGGGCGCCGGCTCCGACCTGGCCGGTCTGTCGACCCGGGCGGTCCGTGACGGCGACGAGTGGGTGGTGACCGGCCAGAAGGTGTGGACCTCGGGTGCGCACTACGCGGATCTGGGTGTGCTGCTGGCCCGCACCGACCCGGATGTGCCGAAGCACCGGGGGATCACGGCCCTGGTCGTCGACATGCGGGCCCCGGGCGTCGACGTCCGGCCGCTCCGCCAGATCGACGGTGCGATCCACTTCAACGAGGTGTTCCTGGACGAGGTGCGGCTCCCGGTGGCCGACACGCTGGGTCCGGTCGGCGGCGGATGGGGGGTGGCGCTGTCGATGCTGTCGCACGAGCGGGCCTCGATCGGCGGCGGCCGGATGTACACGGTGTCCCAGGTCGTGGAGCTCGCCCGGGCGACCGGCCGCAGCGACGATCCGGTGGTCCGCCAGCGGCTCGCCCGGCTGCACGAGCTCGAGCGGGTGCTCGAGTTCCTCGTCTACCGGGTGCGCACCGCCGCGGCCCGCGGCGAGCTCCCCGGGCCGGAGAGCTCGGTGATGAAGCTGGTCGTCTCGGAGTTCTACGCCACGGGCGGCGACCTCATCGTCGAGCTCCAGGGCGCCGCCGGCACGCTGGTCCGGGAGGACGCCCCGTACGAGGGGCGTTTCCAGGACTTCTTCATGTCGCAGTGGGCGCCCCGGATCGGCGGCGGCACCGACCAGGTCC
>SXMI01000314.1 GCA_005777415.1 Actinomycetota bacterium
CCAGCACGTCGAGGCCGTCGAGCGATGCGGCCAGGGCGTCGATCTCGTCGGGCTCCTGGGCCCGGCAGCGGTGGTAGGTCCCGATGACGTCGACGTCGTAGTCGGCGGCCGAGGCCCTGGTCCCGGTGCTGTGGACCGTGGCTCCGGCGGCGGCGAACGCGCCGGCGATGGCCCGGCCGATCCCGCTCGTGGCGCCCGTGACCAGCACCGCTGCCCCGCCGAAGTCGAACCTCACGTCGTCCACCGCTGGGCACCTCTCGTCCACGGGATCCGGCGGGCGCCGGTCGGTCGTGACCGACGTCCCGTCCGGGTGACAGTCTGTCGCAGGTCGCCGGGTCGGACGAATGCCGGCGGCGACGCCGTCGACCCGGAGGCACCATGACCGACCCTGCCGACATCGTGACCGCTGAGCTCCCGGACCGACCCGTGCGGGAGGTCACCGACGAGGAGATCGAGACGTTCCGCCGTGACGGCGTGGTGCTCCTCCGCGGAGTGCTGCAGCCCGAGTGGGTGGAGGCGCTGGCCGGTCCGCTCGACGGGGCGCTGGGGCGCGGCGAGGCGGTCGACATGGGTCCCATGGCCGGCAGCGACTCCGACGCACCGGCGTTCGCCGGCGGGGTCGACCACTGGCGCACCGACCCGGTGTTCGAGGCGTTCGCCACCCGGTCGCCGCTCGCCCCCGTGGTGGCGGCGCTCCTGGGCACCGGGACCGTCCACCTGTGGGAGGACAGCGTGCTGGTGAAGGAACCCGGTTCGCCGTTCCCCACCTACTTCCACACCGACGCCGGCTACTTCCACCTGACCGGGGAGCAGGTCTGCACGACCTGGGTGCCGCTGGACGCCGCCACGCCGGACTCGGGCGTCGTCCGGTGGGTGCGCGGGTCGCACCTCGACGGCGTCGAGTACCGGCCGAACCTGTTCGTGACCGACGAGCCGATCCCCGGCACCGTCGGCGAGATCGTCCCCGACGTGCTCGGCACGCCCGAGCTGGCCGCCCGGCTCGTCACCTTCGACGTCGAGCCCGGCGACGTGACGGTCCACCACGCCCGGACCCTGCACCGCGCCCCGCCCCACCGGTCCGAGCGCCGGCGCCGCGCCGTGACGGTCCGCTACACCGGTGACGACGTCCGGTACCTGCACAAGCCCGGCCTGCCGGGCCGCCCCGGACTCGACCGGGTGGCCGACGGCGACCCGGTGGGGGAGCCGTGGTGTCCCCGGGTGTGGCCGCGCCCGGACGGCGACTGACCACACCCGCCCGCATCCTGCCGCCCGCCGACGCTCAGGCGGCCATGTCGGTGGCCGCCCGGAACGTCTCGAGGTGCAGGGCGGCGACACCGGTCAGGTCGAGCCCGCTGCCCGAGTAGCCGCCGGCGAGCGTGAACGACACCGGGAGGCCGAGCGAGGCGGCCCACCCCAGCACGATCCGTTCCCGGGCGCGCACCAGGTCGGTGGTGAAGCCCGGGATGCCGCCGGCCTGCTCGTGGACGTCCATGCCGGCGTTGTAGATCACCAGATCGATTCCGCTCGGGTCGGCGACCCCGTCGAGGACACGACCGACGACCTGCAGGTAGGTGGTGTGGTCGGCGATCTCGAGTCGGGCGTCGGGACGCGGGGCGTACCGGTCGAAGGAACTGGTCGAGACGTCCACCTGCTCGATGCCGTCGACGCCATCGATGATCGCGGCGGTCCCGCCGCCGCAGTGGGCGTCGAGATCGATGATGAGGACCCGCTGCGCACCAGCGTGCCGGGCCATCACCGCGGCCAGGGCCAGACCGTTGAAGGTGCAGAAGCCGCGGCCGGACTCGGGCCGGGCGTGGTGCAGGCCGCTCGACAGCGACGCCGTGGTCCGTCCGGAGGTCATCGCCCGGATGGCGGCCTCGACGACTCCGCCCGTGGAGGCGGTGACCGACTCCCAGAGCGCCCCGTCCCAGCCGATGCAGTTGGACTCGGCCAGGTCGCGCGGCGAGCCGTCCAGCACGGCCCGGACGTAGTCGGCGTCGTGGACGAGCTGCAGCTCGCCGGCGTCGACCGGTCGCGGCGGGACGAGCGTCCAGCCGCCGTGGGCCAGGAGCGCTTCGGCGACGAGCCGGGACTTCACCGTCGTGTCGAACTCGATGCCGGTGGAGTGGAACTCGTCCGAGTAGTAGGCCACCAGCGGCGCGGCGGACTGCCCGTCGGCGGGGCCGGCGGTGGTGTCGGCATCAGGCGTCGTGGGTTCGGTCGGGGTGGGCGTGTGCGTCTCCATGACCGGGAGGAGTCGCCGGGGCGCTCGTGTGACAGGGGCCGGTCGCAGCGCCGTCGTCGGAGGTGGGTGTCACACGTCGGGTCCAACGTCTCCTCCCTGTCCGAGGAGGACGAGCAATGGACAACGAAGCACCCGACAACGAAGCACCCGACGACGAGGTACAGGACGACGAGACACGCACCGGTGGCGCGGCCGCCCGCCGGCTCACGCACGAGGAACTGGACTGGTGGCGACGGCCCGGTCGGGTCGGTGACGACCTGTACGTGTCGGGCGACCTGCCCTCGGGGCGGAACCGCGCCCTGACCCAACTCGAGGTCTGGCAGGACCTGGGGATCGGCGTGATCGTCGACTGCCGGGAGGAGTACTCCGACGAGGAGTTCGTGGCCGAGCACGCCCCGGAGATCGTCTACCTGCACGTCGGCACCCACGACGCCGGCGGCGGGCAGGACCCGGAGTGGTTCGAGCGGACCGTCCGCGCCCTGCGGGAGATCATGGCCGCCGTGACCGGTGGTGTCATGGTCCACTGCCACATGGGGGTGAACCGCGGACCGAGCATGGCCCTGGCGGTGCTCCTCGACCGTGGTTGGGATCCGGTCGACGCACTCGACGCCATCCTCGCCGCCCGGCCCATCGCCGCGGTCGCCTACGCCGAGTCGGCGTTGCGCTGGCACCACGACCGGCTCGGCTCGGACCCCGACGACCTGGAGGTCGACCTGGACCGGGTCCGCGAGTGGTTCGGTCGCAACGGGGTGGACGCCGCCCGGTCCATCGGCCGGATCCGCAGCGCCGGGTGATCCGGGTCGGCCGGGAGCCGGTCAGTCGTCGCCGACGTGACCGCGTGACCGCGGTTGGACCGCCTGCGCCGGGATCGCCTGACCGATCCGACCGGCGATCTTCTGGCCGGTGAGCAGTAGCGAGTCGGTCGGCCAGTGGTCGTGGGTGATCGTGGCCGACCCGATCGCTCGGCCGTCGACGATCAGCGGGATGCAGACGCTGGTGCCGTCGGGCAGCCGGTGGTTGCACAGCACGCC
>SXMI01000315.1 GCA_005777415.1 Actinomycetota bacterium
GGGAGGGAGTGCCGCACCATACCTACTTTGAAACTGCGGCGATGATCATTACGCTGATCGGGGTCGGAAAGCTGCTGGAGGCGCGTGCCAAAGGCCGCGCTTCCGCGGTGATCCGCCGACTGCTGGCATTGCAGCCACGCATGGCGCGCCTTGTGCGGGCAGGTGCTGAAGTGGATGTGCCAGCAGGCACGGTGCAGGTTGGCGATATTGTGCTTGTGCGTCCCGGCGAAAGCATCGCTGTTGACGGTCTGATTGTCGAGGGCTTCTCCTCCGTTGACGAGTCGATGCTTTTCCAGGCCGTCAAGCACCGACTGGCCGACTGCTTCCTGGCCGTCGAGCGGGCGAACGCCCTGGCGTGGTTCGCCACCCTGACCATCGCCGAGGAGGATCCTCGCCGGAGCCTCGCAGTGGCCATGGCCAAGGCCGCCGCCGGCGACTGCGCACAACTCCTCGCACGCGACGGCCTGCAGTTGCACGGTGGCATCGGGTTCACCTGGGAACACGACCTGCACTTCCTGTTGAAGCGCGCCGTCACCGGGGATCTGCTCTTCGGCGGCGCTGCGTTCCACCGGTCCCGTGCCGCCGCGCTCATGGGCCTCGTGCCGACGACCGGGGAGTCGGGATGAGGCTCCGCTTCGACGACGGTGTCGAGCAGTTCCGGGAGGAGTTCCGGTCGTGGCTCGCCGCCCATCGACCCACCCCCGAGGAGATGGCGGCGGACCCACCGCGCTCGACCGGTCATGCACCGGAGTGGGTCCGACGATGGACCAGGCAGATGTTCGACGCCGGTTGGTTGGTGCCGGGTTGGCCGCCCGAGCTGGGTGGCCGGAACGCCGGACCCATCGAGACCTTCGTGGTGCTCGAGGAGTTGGCGGCCGCCAAGGTCCCGCGGACCACCAACGTGCAGGGCCTGGGGATCGTCGCCCCGTCGATCGTCGACTACGGGACGCCGGAGCAGGTGCGTGACTACGCCATGGCGATCCTGCACGGCGAGGCCACGGCCTGCCTGGGCATGAGCGAGCCCGATGCCGGCAGCGATCTGGCCTCGTTGTCGACCCGGGCGGTGCTCGAGGGCGACGACGAGACGGGCGAGTGGGTGATCGACGGCCAGAAGGTCTGGACCTCGGGGGCCAACTACGCGGACTTCTGCTTCCTGTTCTGTCGCACCGAGCCCGATCTGCCCAAGCACCAGGGCATCTCCATCCTGTTGGTCCCCATGGACGCGCCGGGCATCACCGTGCGGCCGCTGCCCGAGATCGTGCACCCGGGCGAGCCGGATCTGAACGAGGTGTTCCTCGACGGTGTGCGGGTCCCGGCCGCGAACCTGGTGGGCCGGCGCGGCGACGGGTGGGCGATGGCCAACGGCTCACTGGCGCACGAGCGCGGCATGGTCTGGGTGAGCGCGGTGATGGGCCTCGAGGAGTCGCTGGCGACCTTGCTGGAGCAGGCGCCGCCGCTGCTCGACCGCATGGGCCCGGAGGAACGGGCGGTGGCGACGGACGCGATCGTGCGGATTGCGATCGACACCCAGGCGGCGCGGTGTCTCGGCCAACGGGGCTTCGCCCGGCTCGCCCGTGGCGGCTCGGCTCCCGAGCAGGCCCTGATGAAGCTCTACGCCAGCGACTGTCGCCAGCAGGTGGCCCGTGTCGCTGCCGACATCCAGGGTCCCGACGCACTCGAACTCGGTGCGATCGCCGACGACGGCACCCATGCGGTCGACGAACCTCGGGGGACCTGGATGGAGCAGTACTTCCACTCGTTCGCCAACACGATCTCGGCCGGCACCTCGGAGATCCAGCGGAACATCATCGCCGAGCGCGTGCTCGGGCTGCCGCGGGGCTGACGGTGCGGTTCACGGTCACCCACCCGCTCGTCCGGCGTCCGTACCACCCCGAGATGGTCACCGGAGCCGGGGTGGTCGCGCTGGCCGGCGCCGCCGAGGCCGCCGGGTTCGACGGCTACGGGTTCACCGACCATCCTGCCCCGACCCAACGGTGGTTGGACCAGGGCGGCCACGACGCGCTCGACCCGTTCGTGGCGCTGGGGTTCGTCGCCGCAGCCACCACGACGCTGCGGCTGGTCCCCAACATCGTGGTGCTGCCCTACCGGAACCCCTTCGTGGTGGCGAAGGCGGCGGCCACGCTCGATGCGCTCTCCGGGGGTCGGTTCACCCTGGCCGTCGGAGTGGGCTACCTGGAGGGGGAGTACGCGGCGCTGGGTGTGGACCACGCCGAGCGGGCGGCCCTGTTCGACGAGTCGCTCGAGGTGCTGCGGGCGGTGTGGACCACCGACGACCTCACGGTTCGGGGCCGGCACTTCTCGGCCGAGGGCGTCACCGTGCAGCCTCGACCGTCCGCAGCGGCCCTGCCGCCGATCTGGATCGGTGGCAACGGCGGTGCGGCACGTCGTCGGGTGGTTTCGCACGGGGACGGCTGGTGCCCCTTCCCCGCACGAGGCGGACTGGCCCGGGCGGTGGGTACGGTGCCCCTCGACGACGGCGACCGACTCGCGCAGGGCATCGCCGACCTGCACGCCCGCCTCGAGGAGGCCGGTCGAGATCCGGCGACGGTCGACATCTCCTTCAGTTGCAGTGCGGGTGGCGATCCCGCGAGCGAGGGATTCGATGCCGAGGCCCATCTCGAGGGGTTGGCCAGGTTGGCCGACCTCGGGGTGACCTGGGTGCAGGTGGGCCTGCCGGGTGACTCACCCGGTCGAGCGATCGAGGTCCTCGGACGTTACGGCGACACGGTCATCGGACCGCTGCGAGGTGGTGGCTGATGTCGTTGCTGCCCGATGCTGCGCTGCTCACCGGCCGGGTCGCCGTGGTCACGGGTGGCGCCTCCGGGCTCGGTCGGAGCATTGCGGAGACCTTCGAGGCGTTCGGTGCCCGGGTGGTGGTGTGGGACCGGGCCGTCGAGGACCAGCCGGTCGATGTGCGCCATCCCGACGAGGTCGATGCCGCCCTGGCCCGGGTCATCGAGCAGTTCGGGGTTCCCACCATCCTGGTCAACAACGCCGGTGGGGTCTTCCACTCGCCGCTGCTCGAGACCTCGCCCAACGGTTGGGACGCCCTCGTCCGGGCCAACCTCTCGCACGTGCTGTTGTGCACCCAGCGTGTGTCCCGCGCCATGCGCGATACGGGTGTCGGCGGATCGGTGATCAACGTGTCGTCGATCGAAGGCTTGCGGGCTGCGCCCGGGTACGCAGCCTACGCGGCCGCGAAGGCCGGGGTGCTCAACCTGACCAAGACCGCGGCGGTGGAGCTCGCCCCGCTCGGGATACGGGTCAACGCCCTCGCTCCCGACGCGCTCGTGACCGAGGGACTCCTGGAGATCGCGCCCGAGTCGATCGAGCACCTCGGTGGCATGGTGCCGATGGGCCGTGCCGGTCGACCCGAGGAGCTCGCCGGCGCAGCGGTGTTCCTGGCCTCCGACCTGTCGACCTACGTCACCGGCCAGACGATCGGTGTCGACGGCGGGACCGCGGCCGCCGGAGGGTGGTACGCGCACCCCGGCGACGGTCACTGGGTGCTGGGTCCCGCTCGCTGATCCCTCCCGGCCGGGAGGCCCGACCGGGCCGCACCGCCCCGGTCGGTTGCCCCTCGGAGGTGGTCGAGCACGGGTTGGTGCGGACCCGGAGGTGCCGCTGGTCCGCCGAGCCGGTCCGTCAAGCCGGTCCGGCGAACTGGGGCAACCAGGCGGAGGTGGCCTCGAGCATCTCGTCGACCATCCGCTCCAGGGCGTCGTCGTCGATCCGACCGGCGAGCGGATCGAGGAACATGGCGTCGCGCACGAGGTCGCGGTCCCCGCTCAGCGCAGCTTCCACCACGAGCTCCTGCTCCGCACTGATGCGACGGACCTGCTCGGCGAGCACAGGCGGCAACGGGGCGACATCCGGGCCCCGGACCCCTGACGCATCGACGGTGACCATGCTCTCGACCACGACGTCGGGGGGCAGGTCGGGGACCTGCCCGTGGTTCGCGATGTTGAGCGGGAGGTCGCGGGGCCGGTCGCGGAGCCGGGAGTCGATGAGCTCGGCGACGAGTTCGCCGCTCGGTGCGCTCGGCAGCTCCTCGGCGCTGCGGAGTCGGTCGAACTCCCGGGTGTAGTCGGCGAGCCACTGGCGCCGGTCGTCCATGCTGGTGAGCGCCACCCCCCAGCGTTCGCCCCAACCCGACTCCTCGGTGAGGAATCCGGCGAAGAACTCGGCCAGGTGTCGGTCGCCGGCCGCCGGCAGCACACCGTGGCGCCGGAACAGCTCGAGCTTGATGCGGTTCGACTCGACGAGCAGGCCGACGGTGAACTTGCCCCCGAGGCTCACCGCCTCGTGTCCGGTGGTGCCCGGGAACACCAGCGGCCGTGCGAGCTCCGCCGGATCGTCGAGGATCCGACGGAGCTGCGCGAGCGCATCCTCGCCGTCGTGGTCCATCGCCGTGATCAGCGGGAGGTGGTTCACGCCTGCGACCGTCGGTCGGAGGTTCGCCGGGTCGCAGCCGAGCATCATCGCGAAGGTGTGGAGGGCGATGGTCACCTCGTGGCACAGTCCGATCGCCCGCACCGAGGTCTCCCGCAGGATGGCCCGGGTGAGCGTGGTCATCGGGTTGGTCAGGTTGAGCAGCCACGCGTCCGGGCAGATCTCCTGGGCGTCGCGGGCGATGTCGAGCATGACCGGGATGTTGCGCAGGCCACGGACGATCCCTCCCGGGCCGACCGAGTCGCCGACGGACTGCCGGATCCCGAATCGCTCCGGCACGGCGATGTCGTGGTGCATCGAGTCGAGTGCTCCGGTCGAGATGCACACGACCACGTGGTCGGCGCCCTCGAGGGCGGCCCGCTGATCGACGGTGCCGACGGCGCTCAGCCCGATCCCCTGGACCCGGGCGATGTGGTGGACGAAATCGACCATGGTGGGAATGGGTCGAGGATCGATGTCCTGGATCACGATCTGGGCATCGGCGAGTGAGGGTGTCCGGGCGATGTCCAACAACAGCTTCGGGATCCACTGGTAGGACCCTCCGCCGATGAAACAGATGCGCGTCGACATGACACGGACGTTAGTTGGCCTCGAGTCGCTCGGTCAGGAACGCCCGGACCATCGAGCCGTGCCACCGATGATCGCCCTCGAACACGTCGTGGACGACGAGGGCGGGGTCGGCACCCAGTGCCCGATAGACCTCCCGCAGGCGGCCCACCGTCTCGCGGGCGGTATCGGCGGGGAAGAGGATGTCCTCGGTGCCCGACTCGACCAGCAGCGGTCGGGGCGCCACCAGTGCCGCCAGGTCGAGGTGCTCGAGGCGGCCGAGTTGTCCGGGGAGGACCTGCGAGCCGCACATGTTCCACGGCACGGTGTGGGTCGAACGCCAGCTCGAGAGGTAGCCGGAGAGGACCGCGGCTCGCACCCGGGTGTCGGTCGCGGCGCAGAACAGCGACATCGTCGCCCCGTAGGAGAACCCGACGACCGCGATGCGGGCGGGATCGACCAGCGGGTGGCCCTCCAGGACGTCGATGCTGCGGTGCAGGTCCCAGAGGTTCTGTGCCAGCGGGACCGTGTCGGCCATGGTCGCCGCAACGAGGTTCCAGTCGCAGTCGTACTTGTACCGACTCGGGTCCCACTGCGGATCCTGCCGTTCGCCGAAACAGCGCAGGTCCGGCGCCAGGACGACGTGGCCCATCCGGACGAGTTCGAGGGCGTAGTGGTCCTGCTCGGGGCCCGTGAGGCCGCAGATCATCTCCTTGCCGGGGCCGTGGCCGTGCACGGCGAGCACGGCGGTGCCGGCCGGTGCCGTGACGCGTTCCCTGGGGACCAGGAGGTAGGCGGGCACGGCCATCGTGGCCTCGCTGTCGAAGACGATGCGGTGGCGCAGGTGGTCCCCGGCGTCGACGGTCTGGGTCAGCTCGATGTCGAGCGGCACCCGCACCGGCGGTGCGCCGAGCAGCTCATCGAGTCGACCCCGCACCCGCTCGCGCCAGACGGTGACCTCGGCGGGGTTCGTCGGGCAGGGGTCGGCGTCACCGACCCCCGAGAGGTGCAGCATCCAGAACGCCCACGGCGACAGGTTCCGTCGCCGGCCGTCCGGCGAGGCGGCCGTGCGAGGCGGCGGCCACGCATCAACGGTGTGCTCGGGGGTCGGACCGGGATCGACCGGGGGGCCGCCCGATCCCTGCGGGGCCGTTCCGGGTGAACCGCTCACAGCGTGATCCCCTCGGTCCACGGGACGAACTCGTCGAGGCCGTAGCCGAGGCGCTCCGAACAGGTCGGCTGGCCCGACGCGGTGGCGACGATCGCCGCCAGGATCCGTTCGCCGACCTCGGCGGTGGTCTCGTCCCCGGTCAGCACGGTCCCGCAGTCCAGGTCGATGTCATCGGGCATCCGCCGGGCGAGTTCCGAGGTGGTCGACAGTTTGAGTGCCGGGGCCGGGACGGAGCCGAAGCACGAACCCCGGCCGGTGGTGAAGCAGACCACCTGGGCCCCCGCGGCGATCTGACCCGTGGCCGACACCGGGTCGTACCCGGGTGAGTCCATGACGACCAGGCCGCGGCGGTCGGGCCGCACGCCGTAGGGCACGACCTCGGTCACGGCGGTCGTCCCGCCCTTGGCCGCGGCACCGATGGACTTCTCGACGATGGTGGTGATGCCACCGGCGAGGTTGCCCGGCGACGGGTTCGCATCGAGCGTCGTCCCGTGCTCGGCGGCGTGTCGGGTCCACCAGGTCGCCCGTTCGGCGAGCGCCTCGCTCACCCGGTCCTCGGCGGCGCGTTGCTGCAGCTCGGCGATCGCCCCGATCAGCTCGGGCGTCTCGGACAGCAGTGCGCTACCGCCCGCTGCGACCAGCAGGTCGACGGCGGCACCGAGGGAGGGATTCGCGCTGATCGCCGAGAACCCGTCGGAGCCTCCGCACTGCAGCCCCACCACCAACTCGGACAGCGGCGCCGGTCGACGCCGGTCGCCCGCAGCGATCTCGGCCAGCTCCGACAGGGTGGCGTGGCCGGCGGTGATCGAGGCGGCGGTGCCACCCGACTGCTGCATCTCCAGGGTCCTGAGGCGCTCGGTGGGCAGTCCCGTGACCAGCTCGGGGAGCTGGTTCACCTCGCAGCCGAGCCCGACCACCAGGACGCCCGCGGTGTTCGGGTGGGTGGCGTAGCCCCGGAGCACCGTCCGCAGCCGCTCGATCGGCGGCCCCTCGGCGGCGATGCCGCACCCGCTCTGGTGGGTGAGCGCCCACACGCCGTCCACTCCTGCGGGCAGGTGGGGGCGCAGCCGGTCCGCGATCGCCCGGGCGACCGTCGCCGAGCAGTTCACGCTCGGCAGCACCAGCAGGTGGTTCCGGGTACCGACCCGGCCGTCCGCCCGGTGGAAGCCGTCGAAGTCGACCCGGCTCCAGCGGTCCGTCACCGGTCCCGGTCGGGCGGGCTCGCCGTGGGGGCTGTCGTCGGGCTCGATGGTGCCCAGGTTCTGGGTGTGGACGTGCATGCCCGGCCGGATCGGTCTGGTCGCCACGCCGATCGGGTGACCTCCCTTGTGCACCCGTTGCCCTGCAGCGATCTCGGCGATCGCCAGTTTGTGGCCGACGGGCACGGGTTCGACCACCTTCGTGCCCCCGGTCGTCTCGGCCCCGGGGTGCAGATCGACCATGGCGATGGCGACGTCGTCGTCGGGGTGCAGTCGGATCGCCGTGGTCGAGGCGGGATGACCGGGCACACGAGCAACGTAGTAGTTTCTAACACTATGGTCATGTCCGAGCAGGCGGCGGTGCCCCTCGACCTGCATCCCGACCGGCTGTTCCCTGCTGATCCCACGGTTCGGTCGCTGGCCCGGGAACTCCACGCAGGCGTCGCCGGGTTGCCGATCGTCTCGCCCCACGGCCACACCGATCCGGCGTGGTTCGCACTCGACGAGGCCTTCCCTGATCCCACGGCGTTGCTCGTGACGCCGGACCACTACCTGACCCGCATGCTCCACAGCCAGGGCGTGCCCCTCGAGGACCTCGGTGTCGGGCGACTCGACGGAGGTCCGGTCGCCGACGCCCGTTCCGCCTGGCGCACGTTCGCGGCCCACTACGGGCTCTTCCGGGGCACGCCATCAGGAATCTGGTTGGACCACACCTTCGCTGAGGTGTTCGGCTTCGACGAGCGACTGGGCCCGTCGACCGCCGACAGCTACTTCGATCGGATCAGCGAGGCGCTGGCATCGGAGGAGTTCAGGCCGCGGTCGTTGCTCGACCGCTTCGACATCGAGTTGCTCGCCACCACCGAGTCGCCCCTCGACGACCTGGCCCACCACGACCGGCTCATCGCCGACGGTTGGGGTGACCGGGTCATCACCACCTTCCGGCCGGACCCGGTCGTGGACCCGGAGTTCGGCGGGTTCGCAGCCAACGTGGCCCGCCTCGGCGAGCTGACCGACTGCGACACCACCCGGTGGGACGGGTACCTGGAGGCGCTGCGGAGGCGGCGCGCCGACTTCCGCGCCCGAGGGGCCACCGCGACCGACCACGGTCACCCCAGCGCCGTGACCGCCGATCTGGACGAGCGGACCTGTCAGCGCCTGCTCGACGGGGCGCTCGCCGGCACGCTGGACAGCGGGGCCGCCGAGCAGTTCCGGGGCCAGCTGCTGGTCGAGATGGCCGCCATGAGCCTGGACGACGGCATGGTCCTGCAACTGCACCCCGGCTCCCGCCGCAACCACAGCCCCCGCATCCTGGACCGCTTCGGGCGGGACAAGGGTGCCGACATCCCGGGCAGGACCGACTACGTGGAGGCCCTGCGGCCGCTGCTCGACCGGTTCGGTCTCGAACCGGACCTCCGGATCATCCTGTTCACGCTCGACGAGTCCACCTACGCACGCGAGCTCGCCCCGCTGGCGGGCTTCTACCCGAGCCTGACCCTGGGGCCGCCGTGGTGGTTCTTCGACAGCGTCGAGGGCATGTGGCGCTACCGCCGAGCGGTGTCCGAGACGGCGGGGTTCGCCAACACCGCCGGGTTCAACGACGACACACGGGCCTTCCTCTCCATCCCTGCCCGCCACGACGTCGCCCGGCGGGTCGACTGCGCCTACCTGGCCACGCTCGTCGCCGAACACCGGCTCACGCTCGACGATGCCGCCGAGCTCGCAGAGGACTGCGCCGTCGGGCTGGCCCGACGGGCCTACTCGTTGTGATCGACCGGATTCCCTACGACCGATCCGGGCTGCGCACCTCGGTGGTGCACCTCGGTCTCGGTGCGTTCAGCCGGGCCCACCTGCTGACCTACCTCGACGACCTGGCCCGGGCCGGCGCCTGCGAGGTGGGCGTGCTGGGCGCCTCGCTGCAGTCCGAGCGCACCGCCGATGCCCTGGTGGGGCAGGGCTGCAGGTACACCTTCGTCGAGGCGTCGGCGGCCGGGCGGCAGCTCCGCGAGATCGGGGTGCTCGCCGATGTCGCCGGCCCGGCGCGGCGCCACGACCTGCTGCGAGCCCTCGCCGACCCCTCCACCACGTTGGTCACCACGACCGTGACCGAGAAGGCCTACGGCTTCGATCCCGTGACCCGGGGGCTCGATCCCGACCATGCGGCGATCCGACACGATCTGGCCCATCCGGACTCGATGACCGGCGTCGTGGGCACGCTCGTCGCCGGTCTCGCCGCACGACGCTCGGCGGGGGCAGGACCGGTGACGGTGGCCTGCTGCGACAACGTGGCCGACAACGGACACATGCTCGCCGGGGTGGTGACTGCGGTCGCCGACCGGGTGGATCCGGCGACCTCGGCGTGGATCGCCGAGCACGTGGCGTTCCCGTGTTCGATGGTGGATCGCATCGTCCCGGCCACCACCGACGAGTTGCGGGCCGAGGTGGCGGCCGCAGGGTTCGACGACGCCTGGCCCGTCGTCGGCGAACCCTACCGGCAGTGGGTGCTCGAGGACCGGCTCGGCCCCGGCCTGCCCGATCTGGCATCGGTCGGCGTCCAGCTCACCGACGACGTCGCGTCCTGGGAGCGGATGAAGCTGCGGGTGCTGAACGGGATGCACTCGGCGTGCGCCTACCTGGGGCTGCGCCGGGGCCTGCCGACGATCGCCGACGTGGTGGCCACGCCGGAGGCGTCGTCGTTCCTCGACGAGCTCCAGGTCGAAATCCTGTCGGTGCTCGACCCACCCCTGGGCGAGGACCCCGATGCCTATGCCGCCACCGTCCGCAGTCGCTTCTCGAACCCGGAGGTGGGACACCGCTGTCGCCAGATCGCCATGGACGGCTCGGCCAAGCTGCCCCAACGGATCCTGCCGACGGTCGCAGCCGCGCTGGATGCCGGTGCGTCGGTTCGGGCCCTGGCCCGGGTGCTCGCCTGGTGGGTCGGGCACCTCCGGCGCACGCCTCCCGGTGAGCTCGAGGACCCTCGGGCCGGCGAGTTGTCGGCCCTCGTGCGGGATCACCTCGACGGCACGTCGCTCGCCGGCGCACTGATGGCGCTCGATGGCTTCGCCCCGGCGCGACTGCGCGACGATGCAGCGTGGCTGCAGATCCTCGCCGAGGCGGTCGACTGCGAGGGAGCGCCGTGATCCGCCCGCTCCCGGACGAACTCCTGATCGCTCGACTGCTGCCGCTGATCGATCACCCCGACCCGGCCGTCGTCGCTGCGGCTGCACGAGCCGCCGCGGCCGCCGGTGCGCCGTGCGTCGAGGTCGGCCTGCGCCATCCGACCAGCCTGGATGCGCTCCGCTCGGCCGTGGAATCGGCACCGATCCCGATCGGCGCCGGAACGGTGACCCGTGCGTCGCAGGTGGAGGCCGCGCTGGCTGCCGGGGCCTCCTTCCTCGTCAGCCCCGGCTCCGGCCCGGCGTTGGTCGACGCGGTCGTCGCTTCGGGAGCGCCGTGGCTGCCCGCCGCCGCCACGCCGAGCGAGGTGATCGCACTGCGTGACGCCGGTGCGACGACCGTGAAGGTGTTCCCGGCCGCATCGCTCGGAGGCCCCGGGTTCGTGGGGGCCCTGGCGGCGGTGGTGCCGGGACTGGGGATGGTGCCGACCGGTGGCATCGGCCGGGACGATGTCGAGCGCTACCTGTCGGTGCGCGGGGTGGTCGCGGTCGGTGGCACGTGGATGTTCCCGCTGACCCACGGTGCGGCGGCCGACTGGCCGGCGGTCGAGGCGGCGGTCCGGGCCGCGCTGGACACGACGAGGCCGTCGTGAAGGAAGGCCGGGACGACGGGGTCCTGGTCATCGGTGAGCCGCTCGCCGAACTCCGTCCCGCCGCCGACGGCAGCCTGGCGGTCGACTACTCGGGCGATGCGCTCAACGTGGCGGTGCGCCTGGCCCGGGGTGGTCGGTCCGTGGCCCTCGCCACGGCGGTCGGCGCCGACCGCTTCAGCGGCGAGCTGCTCGAGCGGATGTCCGGGGAAGCGGTGTCGGACCGTTGGGTGCAGCGAACGCCCGACGGGGTGATGGGCATCTACCTGGTCGAGCTCGACGGCGCCGAGCGACGCTTCACCTACTGGCGGTCCACGAGCGCGGCCTCCCGTCTCGTCGACGCGGTCGGCCCGGATCGACTGCGGGCCGCCGCGGTGGAGTCCGAGGTGGTGGTCCTCAGCGGCATCACCCTCGCCATCCTCGACGAGGACCAACGCCGCACGTTGGTCGAGCTGTTGTCCGATGCGTGCCGGAGCGGTACCCGGGTGGTGTTCGACCCGAACGTCCGACTGCTGGTGTGGGGTTCGCTCCGCGATGCCCAGCGGTGGACCGGCGAACTGGTCCGGCTCGCGTCGGTCGTGCTGGCGTCGACCGAGGATCTCGAACTGCTCGGCGTGAGCACCGACGGGCTCTCCGGGCAGGTCGATGAACTCGTGGTGACCGCCGGTGCCGACCCGACCCGCTGGTGGTGCGACGGCGCGTCGGGCGCGATCGACGTCCCACCCGTCGAGGCCGTCGACACCACCGGGGCCGGTGACGCCTTCGACGCCGCCTACCTGCTGGCGCGGCTGGGGGGTGCGGACGTCCCCGGGTCGGTGGTCGCCGGTCATGCGGCGGCCGCGGACGCCGTGCGGCACCGTGGGGGGTTGCTCTGGGACGCCGCCGGATCCCGAGGGACCGGCCCGAGCGGGGTGGGGGCGAGGTCGACGGACTCCGCCCGGACGACGTGACCGATAGGGTGACGCCGGTGACGACCTGGAACCACGTGGGCCACCACGTCGCAGACCTGGATCGGGCCGTCAGCTTCTACCGGGGAGTGTTCGGCTTCTCGGAGGTGTCGCGGGTGCAGATCCCCGACGCACCGGCATCGAAGTTGCTGCGGTTGGCCGAGCCGGTCGGGCTCACGGCGGTCTACCTGAGCCTGGACGGCGTGGTGCTCGAACTCCTGCACCTGGACCGACCGAGCCACGAGCCCGCACGTGAGCGCACCTTCGCCGAGCCCGGCCTGACCCACCTGTCGCTGACCGTGGACGACCTGGCGGCGGCGTGCGAGGCGGTCCGGGCCCACGGGGGCGAGGTGCTCGAGGACACCGAGATGAACGGGTTCGCCGTCATGGTGCGGGACCCCGACGGCCAGCTCCTGGAGCTGCTGCCACCGGGAGCGCTCGTCGGGATCACCGAAGTTCGCGCTTGAGGACCTTTCCGGTCGGGTTGCGCGGCAGCTCCGTCAGTAACGTCCACCGCCTCGGCACCTTGTAGTCGGAGTGCCGCTCGGCGCAGAACGAACGGAGCTCGTCCTCCGACGCCGTGGTGTCCTCCTTCAGGACCACCCAGGCACCGACGTCCTCGCCGAGCACGTCGTGGGGCACGGCGGCGACCGCCGCTTCCTGCACGGCCGGGTGCTCGTAGAGCACGGACTCGATGTCGCTCGCGTGCACGTTGTTGCCCCCGCGGATGATCACGTCCTTGGCACGACCTCGCAGGTAGAGGTAGCCGTCCTCGTCGAGCTCCGCCAGGTCGCCGGTGTGCAGCCAGCCGTCCCGCCAGGTGCTCGACGTGGCGTCCGGGTCGCGGAAGTACTCCCGCTCACGGCCGGGGTTGCGCACCAGGAGCTCACCGATCGTGCGCGGCGGCAGTTCGTTGCCGTCGGCGTCGATGATGCGGAACTCCACGGGCGGCACGGGGCGCCCGACCGAGCCCACCCGCCGGTCGATCTCGTCGGAGGGCATGGTGCAGTAGGCGGGCCCCGCCTCGGTCATGCCCCAGGAGTTCGACACCGTCGCCTGTGGCAGCCGGTGGCGGAGCGTGTTGAAGGTTGCGGGCGCCAGTGGCGCACTGCCGAGCGGGCAGAGCGTGATCGACGACAGGTCCGCCGTGGCGAAGCGGGGGCTGGCGATCAGTAGTTCCGCCATGGCGGGGACGAGGAAGGTCGCCGAGGGGCGGTGCTGCTCGACCGAGTCGAACCAGCCGTCGACGTCGAAGCGGGGCAGGTAGAGCAGGCGCATGCCGAGCTTCATCGGGGTGTAGATCGATGCGATGCCGGCGAAGGTGAACATCGGTGACGAGTGGAGCCAACCGCTGCCCGTCCAGTTGGGCAGACCGTTGGGGACCAGGGCCACGTTGCCGTGGCGCACCACCACGCCCTTCGGCCGGCCGGTCGTGCCCGAGGTGTACATGACGTCGGCGATGTCCTCGCTCCGGAGCGGCACCTGGATGGACGAGTCATCGGGGTCCGTCGCTTCGTCCCAGGCGATGAGCTCGGTGCCGTCCGGAGGTGTGACCTCGTCGGTCAGGTCGGCGGTCGTCACGATCGTGTGCAGCCCGGACAGATCGGCAGTGGCCTCGAGCAGCGTCGGCAGGGTGGAGGTGCCGGTCAGGGCCGTGGCCGCACCCGCGTGGTCCAGCACGAAGGACAGTTCCCGGGCGACCAGCCGAGTGCTCGCGGGCACGGCGATCGCTCCCGCCTTGTGCACTGCGGCGTAGGCGATGAGGAACTGCTCGGACTCCTCGGGTGGGAGGTGCACCGCCACGCAGTCGCCCACGGCCACCCCGCGGGCGATCAGCCACCGCGCCAGTTGGTTCGAGCGCTCGTGCCAGGCCCCGAAGGTCAGGCTGGAGGCGGTCGACACGTCGATGAAGGCCACGTCGTCGTGGTGGTGTTCGGCCATCAGCCGCAGTTGGTCGGGGAGCAGATCGGGCATGGTCCTCAGACGCTGGGCTCAGGGTCCCGGGGAAGGCCCAGCAGCCGCTCCCCGATCACGTTGCGCTGGATCTCGGAGGTGCCACCGGCGATGGTGAGGCAGCGGTTGGCCAGGAACCCGAAGGTCCACTGGCCCGCGGCACCCGGTTCGGTGGTGGCGCCCTCGGGGCCGAGCAGGGACAGACCGAGCTCCAGGGTGCGTTGGTCGTGCTCCACGCCCATCAACTTGCGCACGCTGGCCTCGGGTCCGGGCTGAGCACCGCTCAGCGACCGGGCGGTGCTCCTCAGCCCCATGACCGCCAGGGCGTGGGCCTCTGCGACGAGCGCCCCCAGTCGGTCGAGCACGAGCTGGTCGTCCTCGGGCACCCCCGAGGCGCCGAGCCGGGCGCCCACCAGTTCGATCAGCGCCTCGATGCCCCCGCCGAACGAGGATCCGCTGCCCATGGAGACCCGTTCGTTGGCCAGGGTCGTGCGGGCCAGCGGCCAGCCGCCGTCGACCTCGCCGATGACCTGCTCGTCGGGCACGAACACGTCGTCGAGGACGACCTCGTTGAACATCTCCAGGCCGGTCAGCTCCCGGAGCGGGCGGATGTCGAGGCCCGGCGAGTCCATGCCCACCACGAAGTAGGTGATGCCGGCGTGCTTGGGTGCGTCGGGGTTGGTGCGGGCCAGACAGATCCCCCAGTCGGCCTCCCGGGCCATGGTGGTCCACACCTTCTGCCCGTTGAGCAGCCATCCGCCCGCCGTGCGGGTTCCCGTGGTCGTGAGCGACGCCAGGTCGGAGCCGGCCTCGGGCTCACTGAAGAGCTGGCACCAGGAGATCTCGCCGTACAGGGTCGGGCGGACCCAGCGCTCCTGCTGCTCGGGGGTGCCGTGGGCGGCGATCGTCGGGGCGGCCCAGGCCCCGACCTGCAGGTGCGGCGTGCGGATGCGGGCCCGACGCAACTCCTGGTCGATCACGACCTGCTCGACCGCCCCGGCGTCGCGACCCCATGGTGCGGGCCAGTGGGGGACGATCAGGCCGGCGTCGGCGAGCGGCGCCCGGCGCTCCTCCTTGGGCAGCGCGGCGATCCCGTCGACCACGGCGGCGACACCGCTGCGGAGCTCCTCGGCCTCGGGCGGCAACCCCAGCGACAGGTGTCGGCGGGTCCCGTCGAGTGCGGCCCGGGCGAGACGGTCACGCCAACGACGGGGGCCGCCGAAGAGCTGGCGCAGCGCCACGGCGCGACGGAGGTAGAGGTGGGCGTCGTGCTCCCAGGTGAATCCGATCCCTCCGAGGACCTGGATCGCGTCCTTGGCGTCGTCGACGAACGCATCGAGGGCGAGTGCTCCGGCGGTCGCCACGGCCACCTGCGCCGACGGACCCCACGGGTCGTCGTCGTCGAGTGCGGCGGCGGCGTCCCACACCGCCGCCCGGGCGGCCTCGAGGCGGACCAGCATGTCGGCACAACGGTGCTTGACCCCCTGGAACTGCCCGATGGGCCGACCGAACTGGCGGCGTTCGGTCGCCCAGCGGGCTGCGGTGTCGACGCACCATGCCGCGCCGCCGATCGCCTCGGCGGCGGCGAGCACGATGCCGAGTGACTCCACCTGCACGGTGCCCACACCGTCGAGCAGGTCGGGATCACCGGTGATGTCGACCCGGGTCAGCGAGCTGGTCCCGTCGAGCGTCTGCAGCGGCTCCGAGCGGAACCCGTCCGAGGTGACGGTTCCCCAGCCGTCGGGCGAGACGGGGACCACGAGGGTGGCGGCGGTGCCGCCGCCGAGGACCTGATCGGACCGGGGAGCCACGGCGGCCGGACCATCGAGCTGCCTGCCGGCGAGTGCGGTCACCGCCCGGGCCCAGACCGTGGGCAGGATCGGTCCCGGGGCGACCGCCCGGCCGAGCCCCTCGAGCAGGATGGCGAGCTCGGACACACCGAGCCCGGCCTCGGTGTCGAGCGAGAGCCAACCGAGTTCGTCGAGCTCGGCCCAGAACCCGGGAAGGGCGTCCGGGGGACCCGCCGCCGCGGTTCGGGCTGCCTCGGAGCCGCACCGTTCGGCTGCGAAGCGGGTGACCGCATCGGCCAGGAGCTCGTGGTCATCACCGATGGCCAGGGTCACCGTCGCCAACTCCCTCTGCGTCCGTGGGCATCTAACGTCTGTGTCACCCTAGTGCGGGTGGGCATCGGCGACTGCTCGGCGATCAGGTGCCGGCCTGCCCCGGATGGGGCGTCTCGAGGCAGGCCAGCATAAGGTGACGCTAGTGTCAGAAACACGTCGAAGGGAAGTCTGATGGCAGGGTTGTGCGAAGGCAGGGTCGCGATCGTGACGGGTGCCGGCCGGGGCATCGGTCGGGCACACGCGTTGATGCTCGCCGAGGAGGGTGCCGCCGTGGTCGTCAACGACCTGGGCGCCCAGTCCGATGGGAGCGGTGCCGACCCCGGTCCGGCCAACGAGGTGGTCGCCGAGATCCGGGCGAACGGTGGGTCCGCGATCGTGAACGGCTCCGACGTGACCGACTTCGCCGAGGCCGCCGCCATGGTGGACCAGGCGGTCGAGGAGTTCGGGCGCCTCGAC